>JAAYWX010000434.1 GCA_012516225.1 Clostridiales bacterium | reverse complement strand
CGGGAAATCTCGCCAACGGTGGTCAGGCCGTGCTCAAGGCATTCATGCGCCTGCTGAACGGCGACTAAGGTCTTTTGAATCGGGTGCTCAAGCACCCAATCGCTGTCGTTGTCCGTCAGGTTGCCGGAAAAATGCAGATGGGTGTCGATTAGTCCCGGCATAATGGTTTTGCCGGAAATATCCCGTACTTCGTAATCCGGGCCGAATTCTTTTTTCGGGCCGGCATACTCGATCTTTTTGCCGTCAATCAGCACCAGGGAATCTTTTACCGCTTCCCTGCCGGTGCCGTCGATCAGCAAACCGCCTGTAAACGCTGTCTTTTTACTCATAAGAAATTCCTCCTATATCATGATTCTATGTTAGAAACAACACGCCCTATTTAAGCCCGGGCTTTTTTCCTGCCGGACAGGATGCTCAGGAGCAGTCCGATAGCCAGCCATCCGAAAACAATGGCCCATTCCACCGGATTCAAAGCGGCCGGGCTTGCGGGAACAACCAGAAGCCCAATGATAATTGAGCCGGCCACGCACGCCGCGCCGATTCCGAGCTTTCCGCCGGGCACTTTGTAGGGGCGGTTCAAATTGGGTTCCGTTTTACGCATTTTCAGGCATGCGAAGCTGACCATCGTGCAGGAAAAGATGAAAGCCAAAGCGGAAACGTTGGTCAGCGGGACAAGCATTTTATTGCCCAGAAACGGGCCTGCCAGGGTCAGAACGGACATCAGAATGTTGGCTGTGACGGGAGTGCCCTTTTTCGGGTCAAGCCGGGAAAAGGTTTCCGGAAGCTGTCCCTTCCGGCCCATGGCAAGCATAATACGGGTCGATGCCCCGTAGAACGAGTTCATGGGACCCATGGGGCCCATGGTCGCGATGCAAAGCATGACTACATAAAGAACAATGTTGATGGATTTCAGGCAGGCAAGCGCCGGAACGGAGCTTTTTACAAACTCGGTCCATGGGATAATGGAGCCGAAGGAATAAATGCAGATCATGTAGAATCCGCCGGAAGCAAGCAGCGCAAGGCCGATAATCTTGCCGAATTTATTCCAGTCCAGCCCTTCGGCGGCCTCTTCAGCCTGCTGGGGAATGGTATCGAATCCGGCGTAAAAGAACGGGGTCATTACGAGAACGCTGAGGATTCCCGCAAAAAGTCCGTTTGCCTCCGTACTGGACGCCGGGCCGTTTACCTTGCCGAAAAGCGGCTGGATATTCTGCGGGCCGCCCTTGAAAAGGGAGATTCCCATTGCCAGCACCATGCCGGCCAGCAGCGCCTTGGTCAAAAAGGCCTGCAGCTTTGCCGCGGAGGAAGCGCCTTTGAAATTCAGGCTGATAACATAGACCGCGAAGCAGAGCGAAATCAGGGTCGGGAACAAATAGACGTCCGCGCCGAGTATGGTATAAAGCTTCACGCTGCGGAGAATCGGAAAGAATTCACCGAATTTTTCGGAAACCAGCGTGGAAATCGCGATGGCTTCCCATGGGCAGATGATGCCGTTCCCCAGCGCCAGAAGCCAGCCGGTATAGTACGAAACTTTCGAACCATAAGTCCGGTCCACATATTCCACAATGCCGCCCGAAATCGGAATTGCCGCGGTCAGTTCGCCGAATACCGCACCGATCGGCAAAAGAAACACCGCGCCGGCCGCAAACGCGATAATGGCCGCAAGGGGGCCTCCTCCAATGATCATCCAGTCGCCTACCAGCAGAACCCATCCGGTTCCGATGATCGCGCCGAAACCAATGGTAAAGAAGTTCCACAAGGAAAGTGTTTTTTTCAT
>JAAYWX010000352.1 GCA_012516225.1 Clostridiales bacterium | reverse complement strand
GTTTCTCCTTTTTTAATCTCGATCGAAACATTTTCGACAGCCTGTACGCCCGGGCCCTTTACGCCTTTTACTGGAAAATATTTGCGGAGATTCTGCACCTGAAGAAGTACTTTGTCATCCATGGCGGTGCACCTCCTTTTCGCCGAGATATTCCTGAACCCTGAGCCAGCAGGCACTGCGATGCCCTTCCTCAAGTTCTACGTAAGGAGGCATTTTCTTCAGACATATCTGCATGCAGTTTTCGCATCTGGGTGCAAACGGACAGCCCTCGGGAGGGTTAAGCATATCCACAGGCGTTCCTTCTATAGGAATAAGCCTTTCATATTCCTCTGCGTCTACGCGCGGCATAGATCGAAGCAGTCCTAATGTGTAAGGATGTGCGGGGTTGTAAAAAATATCGTTTACCTGTCCCTGCTCCACAATGTGACCTGCATACATGACTGACACTTTGTCGCATATCTCGGCGACAACCCCAAGGTTGTGGGTTATAAAGATAATGCCCATGCCGGTCTTTTTCTGAAGGTCTTTCATAAGCTCGATTATCTGTGCCTGAATAGTGACATCAAGCGCCGTTGTAGGCTCGTCTGCTATAAGCAGCTTGGGAGAGCAGATAAGCCCCATGGCAATCATGACGCGCTGGCGCATTCCGCCTGAAAATTCGTGGGGATACTGCGACATTCTTTTTTCGACATTGTTTATGCCGACCAGCTCAAGCATTTCCATAGCTCTCTTTTTTGCTTCCGCATCGGAAATGTCCTTCTTGTGCGCACGGAGTGCCTCTATAAGCTGGTTTCCTATTGTATATACCGGATTAAGACAGGTCATAGGGTTCTGAAAAATCATTGCAACCTTATTCCCGCGAAAATCCACCATCTGCTTTTTGTCAAACGAAAGGACATCCTCACCTTCAAAAAGTATGGATCCTCCGACCACCTGTCCGGGCGGCTGAAGCAAGCCCATAATAGAGTATGCCTCTACGCTTTTTCCGGAACCGGATTCGCCTACTATGCCCATAACTTCACCGTAATTTAGGTCATAAGTTATGCCACCTACGGCCTTCACTTCACCAGCAGGAGTAAAGAAGGAAACCTTCAAATCCTTGACTTCAAGCAGCTTTTTATCGTTTGTATTATCCAAAACAGTGTTTCCTCCTTTCTTATTTCTTAAGCTTTGGATCAAGAGCGTCACGGAGTCCGTCGCCGAACAAGTTAAATGACAAAATCATAACGCTAAGAATAATGGCGGGAATAACAAGGCGGTAAGCGTAGGTGTCTATCCCGCTCAAAGCGTCTGACGCCATAGACCCAAGACTTGTCATTGGAGCAGAAACGCCGACTCCGAGATAAGAAAGGAAGGACTCAAGGAAGATTGCGGAAGGAATTTGCAAACAGGTTGTAACAACAATCTGTCCCACGCAGTTCGGAAGCAAGTGACGCTTTATTATACGGCTTGGTTTAGCCCCCAGCGCTTTTGCTGCAGTAACAAACTCCTGTTCTTTAAGCTGAAGTATCTGTCCGCGTATAATGCGAGCCATTGTAACCCAATATAAAAGCCCGAAAGCTACAAACATTGATATTAAATTGGGGCCAAGAGTAGCCACAAGCTGATGGAAAAATCCGGTTCCGCTCCCCTGAAATCTCAGCAATGCGGGTTTAAGAACGGTGGAAAGAAGAAGGACAACGAGCATTTCGGGAATTGCATAGATAAGCTCTACTATTCGCATCATTACAGCATCGACCTTGCCGCCGAAAAAACCGGAAATGGATCCGTATGTTGCTCCTATAAGCAGCACCAAAAGCGCTGCAAAAAGACCGATAAGCATAGAAACACGGGTTCCCACCATAAGCCGCACCATTATATCTCGGCCGTTTTTATCTGTTCCAAAAACATGGGGAAAAACTTTTTCTCCGTTAGCTATTCTCTGCAGTTCGGAATTTGAATACCCGAAAGGCTTAAGATGTATATTGTTTTCCTTCTTAAACTCGTCAACATCAACCTTTTGGCTTTTGACAACCGCCTTAATCTGGGCAATTTCAATTGATGTAAGTTCCGCACCTTTTTTCTGCTTAGCTTCTTCGAGAGCGGCGGCAAGCCTTTCTTCCTGTGTACCGGACAGACTTTCAAGCTTGGTCTGATCCTCAAGAGAATAGTGCCAAGGGTAAAGGTTTTCGGCACCTGCATTGAATTGGTCGTACCCGTAAGGAACGAAATGCGGTCCGGCAAAAGCGAAAAGCGCAAGGAAAATTAAAACTCCAAGTGCAACCATTGCAACTTTATTCTGCCGGAGTCTGCGCCAAGCATCTTTCCAATAAGAAGTACTTTCGCGCTCAGGGATAAAGCCCTGTTTCTGTTCTTCCGTTGCAGCTGCAAAATCTTCGGGAGTGAGTTCAAGCAAATTTTCAATATCCGGCTGAAGCGAGCCGAACTTCAGATGTTTTATTTTTTCAGCCATCCTACTTTTCTCCTCCCGCAAGCTTGATTCTCGGGTCAACGATATGATACATAACATCAACAATGAAGTTCATAAAAATAATAAACGCGGCAAGAAAAATTGTCGTCCCCATAATAACCGGATAATCGCGGCTCAATATGCTGTTTATAAAATAGCGTCCAAGCCCGGGGATTGTAAAAACTTTTTCAATTACGAAGCCTCCGCAAAAAACAAACGCAATCTGCGGGCCTAAGTATGTAATAACAGGAATAAGAGCGTTTCTTAAAGCATGCTTGAAAATTACGACAGAATTTTTAAGTCCCTTTGCACGCGCCGTCTTGATGTAGTCTTGACCAAAAGCATCAAGCATAGACGAGCGTGCCTGCCGCGCAATATAGCACATGGGATAAAAGCCGAGTGCGAAGCATGGCAGTACATACGTCTTTGCACCGAGGGATGCATCGAATATAGTTGGAAATATTCTTAACGATGCATTGCTGCCAGCAAAAGTAGTCAAGAGAAGGGATGCAACAACGAAGCTTGGCATGGAAACACCAAGTGTGCATATAATTCTCAAAAGGCTGTCTACCCATGTTCCTCGCTTGTATGCCGCTATACATCCAAGCGGAATTCCGAGCAGAATGGCCCATAGCAGAGAGAAAAATCCAATTCCCGCCGAAACTGGGAACATCTCCATGATAATATCCACAACAGGGCGGTTTTTCTGCATTTTGAATGAAACTCCAAGATCTCCGCAGAACATATTTTTCAAATATATTCCAAGCTGGACATAAAGGGGCTTATCAAGTCCATACTTTTCGTTAAGGGCCTCAACCGTAGCTTTGCTGAGTGCCTTTTCACTCTGCCATGGACCGCCGGGAATGCAGTTCATCAATAAAAAAGTTAGGCTCGCAACGATTAAAAGAGTTATCAATGCCATGCCGAACCTTTTTAAGGTGTATTTTGCCATATCTTCACTTCCTGATTTTTATTGCTTACATACAATCGGCAAATCCTCCTGCTCAACTCTGCCGCATGAGGAGTACAAAGGATGGGCACAAATCGTATCTTAAAAATTTTATATCAAACTTACAATTCAGTCAAGGCATTATTGCAATATAACATCCGCACAAATTCTATTTTTTGTGTATTTAATGGGATATACTGTCAAATAAGCACCAAATTACTGTGTTAAACTGGTGAATTGTAGAATTTTTTGAAAGTAATTTGCAGGTTTAATTTCAAAAAATCCGGTTTTCTTTCTGTCTTCCCTGCGTGAACACAGTATAATTTTAATAATCTTACAAATAGAATTTCATGAAAAACGGAGTTTTTTATTAACATCCGGAATTTTTTATTTCGTATTTGATAATTGTACAAGTATAT
>JAAYWX010000351.1 GCA_012516225.1 Clostridiales bacterium | reverse complement strand
GTCGTAATACTCAACGCAGGCACCAGTCTTTTCAAGTTCTTCAATCAGGCGTACCGCCGGGCTTTCGCGGCAGTCGTCTATGTCCTGCTTGTAAGCCGCCCCGAGAACCAGAATATTTGAGCCGTTGAGAGATTTCCTGAAGCGGTTTAAAATTTGTCCCGCACGCTCGGCGCAGTATTCCGGCATCCTATCGTTCACCATCATAGAGCTTTCTATCATGCTTGTATGAAAACCGTATTCCCTTGCTTTCCAGCTCAGATAATACGGATCAAGCGGTATGCAGTGTCCGCCGAGACCAGGTCCGGGATAAAATGCCTGAAAACCGTAAGGTTTTGATTTTGCGGCCTCTATGACCTCCCAGAAGTTTATTTTCATCTTATGGCAGAGCTGAACCAGTTCGTTCACAAGCCCGATGTTCACGTTTCTGTATGTATTTTCAAGTATTTTTTCCATCTCCGCCACTGCCGGGGAAGATACGGTTATAATGTCGCCGCTTAAAGCAGCGCGGTACATTGCGGAAATTGCTTCGGACGCGTCCTCTCCTATTGCCCCAACTACTTTGGGCGTATTTCGGGTTTTATAGACAAGATTTCCGGGATCGACCCGTTCCGGTGAAAATCCAAGATAAAAGTCCTCTCCGCATATAAGTCCGGAACCTTCTTCAAGTATGGGGCGAATCATCTCTTCGGTCATTCCGGGGTAAGTTGTGGACTCAAGGACAACCATCATTCCCTTTTTCATGCGCTTTGCAATTTCTTGAAAAGACGACTTTATATAGCTTATATCCGGCTGCTGATGACTGTCCAGCGGAGTCGGAACACAGACAGCGATAAAGTCCACATCTTTAATAAAGGCGTAATCGTCCGTAGCGCTAAGCATACCCTTGCGGACGAGTTCGGCAAGATCGCTGTCAACTACGTCACCTATATAGTTTCTGCCCGCATTTACCATATCCACTTTTTCACGCTGTATGTCAAATCCTATGGTTCTAAACCCCGCTTTTGCTTTCTCAACGGCAAGGGGAAGTCCTACATATCCCAGCCCTACTACTCCGCAGACTATCCTGCGTTCGTTTATTTTTTTCAGCAGCTCATATTTCATAATCAGCCTCAGTCCCTATTAAACAAGTCCCTTGAATACACCTTATCCATAACCGGTTCAAGCGTTTTGTCCACACGGTTGGCCATTATAACATCCGATATTTTGAAAAATTCTTCCAAAGATTTTATCACCGGACTTCCGAAAAATGTTTCACCTTTATATGCAGGTTCATAGATTACGACAGACGCTCCTTTTGCCTTCAGCCTTTTCATAACGCCTTGTACGCTTGATTCCCTGAAATTATCCGACTCTGTCTTCATTGTAAGCCTGTAAAGTCCGATTACGCACGACTTTCCCGGTACGCCGTTTATGCCTGCGCGTCCGTCGCCGTAAAACCCTGCCTTTTTAAGTATTTGTTCTGCCACAAACTCTTTCCTTGTGGAGTTTGACTCAACTATCGCGCGTATCAGATTGTTTGGCACATCCTCATAGTTTGCAAGAAGCTGTTTTGTGTCTTTCGGAAGACAGTATCCCCCGTATCCGAAGGACGGATTGTTGTAAAACGAACCTATTCTTGGGTCAAGGCAGACTCCTTCGATTATCTGGCGGCTGTCAAGCCCTCGTGCCTCTGCGTATGTGTCAAGCTCATTGAAAAAACTTATGCGCAGCGCAAGGTATGTATTTGAAAACAGCTTTATTGCCTCTGCCTCTGAAAGTCCTGTTATAAGAGTATCAATATTTGTTTTAGCCGCTCCCTGCTTTAAAAGCTCCGCAAACGCTTCCGCAATTTTCCTTTGTCGTGCGTTATCCACAGAGGCGCCTACGACAATGCGGCTTGGATAAAGGCTGTCGTAAAGCGATCGCCCTTCCCGCAAGAATTCTGGAGAAAAGAAAATGTTTTCCGTATTATACTTTTCCCTCAGAAAGGCGGTGCACCCGACCGGTACTGTGGATTTTATCACTATTGCCGATCCGGGGTTTATTTTCATAACGTTTTCTATAACTTTCTCTACTGCGGCCGTATCAAATTTGTTTTTAAGCGGATCGTAGTTCGTAGGAACGGCGGCAATGACAAAATCTGCATTTTCGTACGCTTCCTTGAAGTCGGATGTCGCCGTCAGACGAAGCTGTTTGGTGCGCAGATATTCCGACATTTCCTTATCTGCAACCGGAGATATCCTTTTGTTTACAGCCTCTATTTTCTCTGGGAGAATGTCGACTGCGCAGACTTCGTTATGCTGAGAAAGCAAAACAGCAAGGGAAAGCCCGACATATCCTATTCCGGCCACAGCGATTTTCATAAAGGCCTCCCGTTTCCGCTGAGATATTCCAAATACCAATTCGCGAATTTGCCGAGTCCTTCTTCAAGAGAAGTTTTAGGTGTAAAACCAAAATCTTCTTTCATGCCGCCGATATCCGCAAAAGTTTTTGTTACATCTCCCGGCTGCATCGGAAGAAACTCCTTTGCTGCCTGCCTGCCCAAAGCCTTTTCAAGAATTTCTATAAAATACGTAAGATTCTCTGGCCTGCTGTTGCCTATATTGTAAAGTTTATGCCTTACCCCGTTTTCATCCGCTTCAGGTATTTTCCCGATAACGCACATTATCCCTTCCACAGCATCGTCTATATATGTAAAATCCCTCTCCATATCCCCGCAGTTATATATTTGGATTGGCCGTCCGCTTATTATCCCGTCGGCAAATTTAAAATACGCCATATCAGGTCTGCCGTACGGGCCGTAAACCGTAAAAAAGCGCAGACCTGTAGCGGGTATTCCAAACAAATGACTGTATGCGTAAGCCATCAGTTCGTTTGATTTTTTTGTTGCCGCGTACAGACTTACAGGTCTGTCCGCCGTATCCTCGACTGAAAAAGGAACTTTGCTCCGGCTGCCGTAAACAGACGATGACGAGGCATATACAAGGTGCTTTACGGGGCTGTTTCTGCACGCTTCAAGAATGCTGAAAAAACCGGATATATTGCTCTCTATGTACGCCTCCGGCTTCTCAAGCGAATATCGGACTCCTGCCTGAGCCGCCAGATTTACAACTATATCCGGCTTTTTTTCGGCGAAAATATCTCTTATCGCCTGCTGGTGGGATATATCCTCTCTGATAAAATCGAAATTTCCGTATTTTTTTAGTATTGCCAGCCGCAGTTCTTTCAGCCGGACATCGTAATAGTCATTTATGTTATCAAGACCGATTACCGTTTCTCCTTTGCCGAGAAGCTCCCGCGCAAGATGAAATCCTATAAATCCGGCCGCTCCGGTGACGAGATAAACACAGTTACCCATACATTGCCTCATAATACTTCAGATAATCGCCGCTCACCGCTTTTTTGACCCATTCCATATTGTTGAGATACCAGAGTACGCACTCCTCAATCCCTCTCTCAAACGAATGCTTCGGACTGAATCCGAGCTGTGTTTCAATTTTGGTGCAGTCCAAGGCATAGCGCCTGTCGTGTCCGGGACGGTCCTTAACAAATTTTATTATGTCGTGTGTTTGCCCGAACATATCGGCTATAAGTTTCGCAACATCCAAATTCGTCAGTTCATTTCCGCCGCCTATATTGTAAATCTCACCGTTTTCCCCGCAGTGCAAAATTAAGTCAACAGCCTCGCAATGGTCGCTCACATGGATCCAGTCGCGTATCTGCATGCCATCTCCGTAAATAGGAAGCTGCCTGTCGCTGATACAGTTCAATATAAGCAGAGGAATAAATTTCTCCGGAAATTGATACGG
>JAAYWX010000435.1 GCA_012516225.1 Clostridiales bacterium | reverse complement strand
CGGGAAATCTTCACTTCCTTCCGCCATTCCACGGCGCCCACCAACAAGCACCCGGACGGCATCACCTTTACCAGCACCCTGTCCCAATCTTTGAAAGATCACACGCTTCCGGGTGGAGAAATTCTCGGCGGGAAAACAGGATATACCGACGAGGCCGGCCTTTGCCTTGCAAGTCTCGCCAGCGTTAACGGGAGAGAATACATTCTGGTTACGGCCGGGGCACAGGGAGACCACACGACTGAGCAGTACAATGTGGACGATGCGCGCGCAGTATATAAAACACTAAATTAAGCAAACCCCGTTACTTTTTGGCTGGTTGTTATCAAAGGAGGCATTGAAGTTTACTTCAATGCCTCCTTTGATATAATTTTTGAATTTTTCCGGTGTGAAATCCGGGGAAACGGAAAGACGGACTTCACAACGCTTGCTTACACAGTATAAGAACAAAAAAGAGGAAATCTTTTTACAGATTTCCTCTTGCATGGTGGACCTGGAGGGATTTGAACCCTTGACCTCTCGGATGCGAACCGAACGCTCTCCCAGCTGAGCTACAGGCCCATGTTCTCCGCGCTTCTCCCGCGCGACGAAAATTATTATATCACGTTGGCGCGGCAATTTCAACTATTATTTTAATTTTTCCGACAACTTTTCTTTCCCGAATTTGCAGATGCCGTTTAGACAGCATTCTTCGCATTTGGGATTCCGGGCGGTACACACCTTCCGGCCATGCAAAACAAGCCTGTGGCAGAAGTCGTTTGACTCGTCCATAGGCAGTACTTCGCGAAGCTGTTTTTCCACCTTGTACGGGTCCTTGCCCTCGCTCAGGCCGATTCTTCCGCAAATACGGATACAGTGTGTGTCCGTAACAACTGCCGGTTTGTGATAAATATCGCCGACCACCAGGTTCGCGGTTTTTCTGCCCACACCCGGCAGGCGGGTCAATTCTTCGATTGTGTCCGGCACCACGCCGCCGAATTCCTCTTTCAGCATTTTTGACATGGCGAGAATATCCCGTGCCTTTGTCTTGTAAAGCCCGCAGGTACGGATCAATTCTTCAATTTCTTCGACCGTTCCTTTTGTAAAGGCATCCACATCGGGGAATCTTTTAAAGAGGGCGGGGGTAACAAGATTTACCCTTGCGTCCGTACACTGCGCGGACAGGCGGGTTGCAATCAGCAATTGAAAGGCGTCCGTATAGGTAAGGGAACAGATGGCGTCCGGATATTCTTTTTTTAAAGCCTCCACCGCCAAGGCCGCGCGCTGTTTCCGGGTCATGCCCATTCCCTCCTAAATATCGATATTGTTATTTTACCTTAGATTTCACAAAAGTACAAGTTGACAGGGAGAAGTTTATCAAATATCATGTTGGTAAATACATCAAAAAATGGAAGTTGGGGAAAATATGAGCAGGGCGCAGATAAAAATGCTTGCGATTGTTACTATGCTGATCGATCACATCGGAGCCATATTTTTCCCGCAAATTCCGTTGTTCCGTATAATCGGCCGGCTTTCTTTCCCGCTCTTTTGCTTCTTTATCGCGCAGGGAGTCCTTTATACTTCCAATG
>JAAYWX010000350.1 GCA_012516225.1 Clostridiales bacterium | reverse complement strand
TAATAGACGCGGGTATACCTATAATTACCGCTTTGGATATGCTCAGCGAGCAGACCGAAAACAAAATGCTTTCAAAGGCTCTGGCTGACTGCAGAAAAACAATCGGACAGGGTGAAACGCTTGCCCATGCTATGGGGGAGTGGCCGGAAGTTTTTCCGGCGATGCTTGTCACGCTTGTTGCCGCCGGCGAAGCCTCCGGCTCGCTTGATGTATCTTTTTCCCGAATGGCAGAACAGTTTGAAAAGGAAGCAAAGGTCAAAGCAACCATCAAAAAAGCTACGGTTTATCCGGTATTTTTACTGGTCGTCGCCCTTTCGGCCGTTGTGCTTCTGCTGACTTTTGTTGTGCCAACATTTGAAAATATGCTCAGCGGACTGGGAACGGAAATGCCTGCGCTGACCGCATCCGTTCTGGCCTGTGCTCGCTTTTTCCAGCATTACTGGTACATAGTCCTGATTGTCACCGCCGCGGCAGTTGTGTCTGCGCGTATATTCTCCCATTCCGAACCGGGGCAGTACTTTTTCGGTAAAATCGCAATAAAAATGCCGCTTATAGGTCCGCTTACCGTCAAAACAGCCTCCGCCCGCATGGCAAGAACGCTCGGAACACTTATAGGTGCGGGGCTTCCTCTTGTAGATGCTTTGAACATAGTGGAAACCACAATGACAAATGTCTATTTCCGGGATATTGTTTCCGATGCACGGGAAGCCGTTTTGCTCGGCGCTCCGCTGTCGAAGCAGTTTGCGAAAAACCGTCTGTTCCCGCCTCTTGTTTACCATATGGTGGGAATAGGGGAGGAAACAGGTACGCTTGAGAAAATGCTTGACAAGCTTGCCGAATATTACGAAAGCGAAGTTGAAAGCGCCACAGAGCGGGTGCTTGCCGCGCTTGAGCCGGCTATAATTGTCGTAATGGCGGTTCTTATAGGGACAATAATCGTTTCTCTGGTTCTGCCTATGGCATCGATGTACAACAGTCTTGGCGGTTTATGATTTCGTAATAAGAAAATAAGCGCCCTTGCGCTCGGGAAAAGTCCGCAGAGGCGTTTATATAAAATCCAAAAAACAGTTTTCGAAAGGAAGGAATTTATGAAGAAAATGCAGAAAAACAACAAGGGCTTTACTCTTGTGGAGCTGATAGTTGTAATCGCAATCCTCGGCGTCCTCGCCGCGGTCCTCGTCCCGCAGTACATCCAGTATGTTGAGAAAAGCAGAGTTGCAGCGGATAAGAATACTGTTGCAACTATTGAGCAGGCAATTAATGTTCTGTGTGCAGACGGCACAATTAAATCCGCTGAAACTTTTACATGGGACAAAGAAACCGGAGCTGTTACAAGTAGCACGGGTGTAAGCATATCAAGTCTTCAGGCAATTCTTAACAGCGGAACAGTTAGTGGATCGGGCGCGTCATCTTCTACAATAGTGAAAAAAGGAACTTCTTCAATTTCAGTAGATGTTACATTTACCGTAACCATTACAAATGGCGTTCCACATGTAGCAGTATCACCGGATTACACTGCATGGGCTGCTTGATAGTTTAGATTCTATATTTCTCCGAAAGGACTAACCTATGTCATCTCCCGCCGCACTTATGTATATATTTGCGTTCCTGCTCGGCATATCCGTCGGCAGTTTTATGAACGTCTGCATACTGCGCATTCCGGCCGGCGAGAGCATCGTAACCGGTCCTTCTCACTGCACACGCTGCGGCAAGAGGCTGAAGTGGTACGAACTGATACCTGTATTCAGCTTTCTTGCCCTGCGGGGACGCTGTTTTGCATGCAAATCGCCCATATCCGTGCAGTACCCCATAATTGAGCTGGCAAACGGCGCAGTCTGGCTTTTCATATTCCGTATGATTGGCTTTTCCGCTTATGCGGTGCTTTCATGCCTTTTGTCTTCATCTCTTATCGTTTTGTCGGTAATAGATGTGCGAACCCGCGAGATACCCGCGGGTATAAACATTTTCATACTTGTTGCCGGCATTTTTGCCACGATGCTTGATATCGGGAATCTGCCGGAACACATTATCGGCTTATTTGCAGTTTCACTGCCTTTGTATCTTATTTTGATAATTACGCATGGCAAAGGCATAGGCGGAGGAGATATTAAGCTGACCGCAGTCTGCGGCCTTTTCCTCGGATGGAAGTTTATTGTGCTCGGATTTTTTCTGGGTTGCCTTTCCGCCGCAATTGTTCATCTTTCTTTAATGGCACTTAAAAAGGCGGACAGAGTTCTTGCCTTCGGGCCATATCTGTCAATCGGAATATTCCTTGCCCTCATATGGGGCAGTTCTATAATAGATTGGTATTTTTCACTTTTGAGGTAAATATGCGCGCTTTTTAGGAATGTGGTTTTTAGTTGTCAAAATTTCATACTTTCGCATAGCCAGAAGTGCCGATATAATTAAACTGGCGGATACAGAGAAAAGAGGGGGTAGCGTATGGCGGCAAAGACAGTACATATAGAAGTCTGCGATCAGGTAATAAAGGTGTGCCGCATAGCACGAAAGGGAAGAAGCATCCGGATATTCGAATCTTTCTCTTTCCGGACACCGGATGACTGCGTTTCAGACGGAGTGATCGTAAACACTCATGTGCTGGGGCGGG
>JAAYWX010000349.1 GCA_012516225.1 Clostridiales bacterium | reverse complement strand
GGGCGGCCCTCCTTTCGCTTGAGCTTGCGAAAAATTGAACATCATCGTTATCCGGCAAACGAAACATCTGCATAAACGGGTTTATTTCTAAGAGCAACGGTTTTTGAACATTCGACAGCGGAAGAGCCTTGGTTTGCAAAGGAAATGTCAACCTCGGCGGACAGTACGGTCAGGGAATCTGTTCCGCCATTTTTCAGATATACCGAAAAGCTCTCCGTTTTGTCCGAAAGCAAATCTTGTTCTCCAATCCGGCATATGTATGAACCGCCGGACTTTTCCGCGGTACCCTGACTAAAAGAAAGATTTCTGCCGCTGTATCTGAAAATGTATGCGGAGTAAAGTTTGTCCGCCGGATTGACAGGTTTATTTATTATGCAGAGGGTGCATGTATCGGCGTTATAATATATTGCCTCATCGCAGTCTATTAAATATTCATTTATGAAATTCATTGTGATTTGCGAATGCGTCTGCGCGTCTATTCTGCCTCCGACGGTTGAAAAGCTTTTCGCTCCGGAAAGCATGAACCCGAATGCCGCAGCCGCGACAATTCCAAAAATGGCAAGGCAGACAATAAGTTCAACGAGGGTAAAACCTTTGTTGTCTTTCACGGAGCACCTCCCTTATATGATACTGTGATTCCCGGTAGAGGGAACTATTTTTATTACATATGATTTTCTCCCTCCCGAAACATAAATCTCGGTGCAAAAGTCCGTTCCTCCTTCGGTTTGTGGTTTCAGTCCTCCGGTCGAACGGTAAAAGGAAAGTTTCAGTCCCGGTGCTTTTCCCAAATCCTTAACTTCTCTGCCGACTTTATAGGATACTTTTACCCGTCCGGCCGAAAGCGCTGCAGTATCTGAGAGTTTGCCGCCTTCATAATATTCTCCGATAATTTTGCCGTCCTGCTCGTAAATTCTGATGAAGACATCGCCGGCGCGGCTGAAACAGCCGGTACGGCATTTGGCAATATAGGAATTGATCCGGCCTGCACAGCCCTTTGCTGCGGCCGATCCGGCGGCATTTGTTGACAAAGCTGAAATACCGCCTATTATTCCGATTATGACGATAACGGCAATAAGCTCGATAAGAGTAAATCCGCCGTCTTTTTTCATGCCGTCACCTTCCCGCAAAAGTCAGTTTTTCTTCCAGTTGTCGCAGACAACCAGTTCATTTAAATCCCACGCATTTTTTTCTCCCGCACCGGAAAGACTGTGTACAAAATCGGAAAGCTTGAAATCTCTGCTTTTCGCGGATAAAAGGTCAGAATCCAGCGGCAAGGACTGTATATTTGCACCGGTTCCACGGATGTTCACTGTTCCGCCGGCAATAACCATGCCGCTGAAACTTCCGTTTAAGGTTACATCTCCAGCCGACACTATCAGTTTCAAATCATTGTTTGCGCCTGTAAATATATAATCTTTGCCAGAAACAACAGCGACTTCCTTTCCGTCCTTTTCAAAAAGCAGGCTGCTGTTTCCAAGGGCATATACTTTTTCCCTGTAAACATATTTATCCAAAGGGGAGATTTTGTTCTTATATCGGGTGCTGAGATTTCCAGTCAAAACAGTTTTGTCTGAAACGTAAAGACAGAGTTTATCCCCTTCTGAATTGTAGAATGTGCTGCCTGAGGCAATCACGTTTTTGGCGTTCCCGCTCAAATCGGTCAGATAAAGATCGGCATACTGCTCTATCCTCTGAGGATAAGCGGCAAAATAGTCTTTAAAATATTCGCTCGCCGCGCTGCGATCTTTAAAAACGATGAAAATATAAGCAATTTTATCGCTGTTTCCGTCGCTTCCCAAAGAATACAAGGGAAGAACCTTTCCTTTTTCGCCGCCAGCTCCAAGATAATATTTCAAGGTTCTGTCGGATCCGTTTATTTTCCAGAGAACGGCATTCTCATCCCATAGGGGGGCGGCAAGTTCGTTCGGAGTGCTGTCAGACTCCTTTAAAACACAGGGGTTTGCAAAATAATTCAGCAGACATTCCGGAGGAAGAAGATATGCAAGCTGGTCGGCCTTTGTGGCGAGGGACTGACCCATTATAATG
>JAAYWX010000348.1 GCA_012516225.1 Clostridiales bacterium | reverse complement strand
GGTATAGCCTTTACAAAGGAGAATGTCAAGCATATAGGAAAAATTATTTTCACAGCTTGTACCTTCCAAGCCTACCTTTGCCATTTCCTGAACTTTCTGCATTATCGGTTCAACCATTCTGATAGGACTGCACACCACGCAGAAGCGTCTGCTCGCGTCGATCAGCTTTTCGAATGTATCCATGCTGCAAATGGCCGGCGTATTATGTGCAAACACGAGAGCGTAGTGTTCACGCATTCCTTTCTTTTCGATATCTGTCGTGTTCCAGTCTTCCATCTCAAGGCGAACATTTCCTATGCCCGATTCTTCTATGATTTTTCTGCCATAGTCAAGCATTTTCGGAGAAATGTCAAGCCCTGTTACAGAGCGGACTCTTGCTGAAAGCGCAATCGAATACACGCCAACGCCACACCCTACGTCCAGCACATCATAGCTTTTGTCAATCATTCCTTCCTTTTCAAGCAGTTTCAGAAACTCGTTGTTCTCAAAAGTAGGCATTTGGTGGTATGTCGGATCTTCCGCCTGCGAATCCCAAAGCCTGACTTCCGATTGGACATCTCTGTTTTGCATGACCCATACTTTTCTGATTTCCTCAGTTTTCACATTTCTCAGCTCCTTTTTATAAATTCTGTTCGCTTAAACGGACAGTTTTTATTCAATTACGCCGCAGGCTAATAGCAAGTCTCCGCTTTTCATTGCAAGGGAGCGTGTTTGATAGAGGATAACACAGTCTGTTCTTGCCTCCACTTTGAAAAGTTCATTGCCGAAAAAGTCGCGGATACAGCCCAGAGATTCGCCTTTCATAACAATTGTTCCTGCCTGAACGGATGGATACCAGCACCCGTCCGTTTCTGCAGCAAAATAATCGACATTTGTAAGCAGAACAGGCATCTTCCTTTGAGGCACTCCGAACTGCATTACGCCCGTTCTTTCCAGAATACGCTTTATATCGGCAAGATAAATATTTACATCTTCCTCGGACCACTCACCCATGCCGCCCCGTTCTATAATTACTCCGGGGACACCGGATTTTGAAGCAAAACTGAGAAGGCTTCCCGTATAACACCCGGACCGCACCATATAGTCTGCCTCGACCAGTCCTGCCATGCGTTTTGAGGCATTTTCAAGGAACTTGTCTCCCATACCTTGATAGTAGACATGCGGTATAAGCTCTTCACGCCAGCCGCCGCAGTGCAAGTCAATTAAAAATGAAGCGTCTTTGATGAAAGTTTCACATATGAAGTCCGCCAGCTTTTGCGATGCACTTCCTTCCTTGCTTCCGGGAAAAGCTCTGTTGAGATTTTCGCCGTCTTCCGGTACGACATCCTGCGCATAGCCGAAAAATCCCACAGGGTTGCAGACATGTATAATGCATACACAGCCTTTTATACATTCAGCCTCAAGTTCAGCAGCCAAGCGGTTAGCTGTTTCTATCCCCGCATATTCTTGGTTATGTATTCCGGCTGTTATAAGCACATTCGGCCCGTCCTCATGTCCTCTGACAACGGTTACGGGCAGTAGCGCCCCATATCCGGTTACAGCGACCATATTCTGTCTCTTTCCTCCGCGCTCAATATCAAAAACGCTCAATTTAAGCACCTCCGAATTAATATTGCAAAATCAGTTGCTCAACTCGGAACACCAACGCTCAGCACGGACGAAATCAGTTTTCTGGTGTAAACGTTCTGAGGATTGTTTATTATTTGTACGGTTTTGCCGTGTTCCGCTATTTCTCCCCGGTACATAACATATGTCCGTGTGCAAAACCCACTGACCAGTGCAAGGTCATGGGTAATAAAAAGAAATGAAGTTCCGTTTTTCTCTCCAAGTTCTCGCAGCAGTTCGAGTATCTGAGCCTGAACGGATACATCAAGGGCGCTTGTTGCTTCGTCGCACACAATAAGGCGCGGATTTGTAGCTATAGCCCGGGCTATGACCGCTCTCTGGCACTCTCCTCCGCTTACATTGCTCGGATAGGCCTTGTCATATGATTTGTCCACCCCACCGCTGCACAGAAGCCTTTCGCTTTCCCTCCTGCATTCCCGCGCCGTCATCCTGCCCGATACCCTCAGCGCATCTCTTATACTTTCACCAAGAGGAAGTCTTGGGTCCAACGAAGAACGCGCTTCCTGAAAGATCATCTTCACATTCTTGTATGCTTTGCG
>JAAYWX010000031.1 GCA_012516225.1 Clostridiales bacterium | reverse complement strand
GGCCTTTCCCTCGGCCATGACGCCCACAGCCCATAAATCCACTCACGCGGCGGGCGGGGCGGACGCGCTGACACCAAGCGACATCGGCGCGGCAAAGCGTATCAGCAAGACAGCGACGCTGGCTACGGCAAACTGGACAGGCTCGGCGGCTCCCTACACCTATGAGCTGACGGACAGCGATATCCTTGCGACGGACACACCTCACATAGACCGCGTAACGGGGACCGACGCGGCCGCGGCGGCGCTTATCAACACGGCGTGGGGGCTGATTTCGGGCTATGCCGTGAAGCCGCAGACGGCAGCGGGAAAGATTACGTTCTACGCAAGCGCGAAGCCGAGTGTCGCGATACCGATTATGTATGAGGTGGTGAGGTCATGAGCGAGGCGTTTATTGGTGGCGGAGGCAATAGTGTTACATTTCCAAAAACAGCCAGTTGGGTATGGGCAGCTAACGGAAATTATAGTCGAAACTTTAGCTACACTATTCCCGATATGACTAAGCGCTATTATTTAGTTGTTACTTCTGGCTGCAATGACTCCGGATACGGAGCATATTACCTGCTTGCACTAAATAAGGGCGAGGTGGCACAGATTAGTTCTATCGAAAACGACAAGCAGCATTGTTACATTACGTTTACAGTATCCGGAAATGTAATTAATTTCTCCGGGTGGATGGCGACAGGTTATTCAACCAACTACCACATTCTGACTATACCGATAGACGACTAAACAGGAGGAGCTATATGCATATCAAAATTGGAAACGACTTATACCCCTGCACGGGGTATTATCCGACGGCGCAGGATGTGCGCTTCGAGGGCGTGGAGGGTCTGACGCCGCCGCTGACGGGTAGCATAACGCTCGTCAGCGAGGACAACGGCCTTATCCTTGCGGTGCAGGACTGCGGCGACTATGCGAGGCAGACCTACGCGGAGGGTATGCTTACGCTGACAAACGAACCGGAGCCGCCCGCGCCGACGGCGGAGGAGCTGCTCGCAACGGCAAGGGCCGAGGCGTATGGCCGCATTAAAGGCAAATGCTCGGCGGCGATTATGTCCGGCGTAACGGTCGGGGACAAGCACTACAGGCTCAACGAGGACGACCAGACCGCAATAAACGCGGCTGTGGCGCTTGTGGCGGCGGGAGAAACGCAGATACCGTTTGCCGCCGACGACGGCGTAACGAGCATGTATACGGCAGAGGCGGTCAAAGAGGTGGCGCAGACAGCCTATAAGTGGGTGCTGGCAAACCGCAAGTATAATGCCGCCCTTTACGCGTGGATAACCCGCGAGACGGACACGGCGGTGCTGGCCGCGATTAATTACGGCTCCGCGCTGCCGGACGATTTAGCAGCAGCTCTTACGGCGCAGCTCACCGCAGCGGGAATTGACTCCGGCGCGCTGGCGGGGCTGCTGAATTAACAGACTGTTTATGACAAGTTTTTCCGCCTTGCAGGGCGGTATTTTTATACGAAAAGAGGGTAACCGAATGACTGAAGCTGAAATCGCGGCCAAGCTCACAGAAATAGACGCCCGGGGCAAATCGAATACGCACCGCCTTGACAAAGTCGAGGAACGCCAAAACAATCTCGATGCACTTGTATCGACCGTTGCAACTATGGCAAACGAGCAGGAGCATATAAAGGAAGACGTAACCGAAATCAAATCAGACGTGAAAACGCTCACAAGCAAGCCGGGGAAGCGCTGGGACGAATTAGTGGATCGCGTCATTTGGACGATTTTGGCGGCGGCGCTGGGCTTCTTGCTGGCGCGTTTCGGTCTCGGCTAAACTGTTAAACAGCAGCTCAAAATGAGCTGCATATATATTTTATGGAGGTACTTATATGTTCAGATTTACAGACTACGCAAACGAGATCTTTACCGTCAGTTCGGTAAACGGCGTTGACGTCGGCGTCGCTTACGACCAGTTCCGCGCGGACGTGGCTGCGGGAAGGGCGCTACCCTATAACACCGGCTCCGCGCTGCCTGACTTCGACTTTGCCGCTGCTAAAGTCGAGTGGGAAGCACTTACAGATGATGAACAGAAGGTAGCATACGGCGAATGGCACGACTTCATAGCCGAGTGCTACGCGGAGGCCTGCGCCGCATTTGCCGAGGGAGAGGATGCGATAATAGCGCTCGTCGCAGAATGGAGGAATGAGCGTGAAAGTAATTAGTCCTATTTATGATTGGGCGTATGCATTAACTCCACGTAAGCAAACAACGCATCTTATCCTGCACCATGCGGGAGAATCTATTGCCAGCGCTGAGGGCATCCACGCTTACCACAAATCGCTCGGCTGGGCGGGGATAGCTTATCACTACCTCGTCCGCAAAGATGGCTCTGTGTACGCAGGACGGCCTATAGGCATGATGGGCGGACATACGAAAGACTGGAACTACTGCTCTGTCGGCGTGTGCTTCGAAGGCAATTTCAACAAAGAATACATGACGGACAGACAGCTTGAGGCGGGACAGGAGCTTATATCTGAGATTTGCGCAAAGTATCCCGGCATTATTGTCGGTCAGCACAAGGATTACAACGCGACCGCCTGCCCGGGCGAAAATTTCCCGTTTGCGCTGCTTATAAGCCCGGATGATGAAGGTAGCGTTGAAAACGATGAGGGCACGCCGTCGGACTGGGCAAAGTCTGCGTGCGACTGGGCGGTTGAAAAGGGCATATTTAAGGGCGATGGCTCCGGCAACTTTCGCTGGCACGATAACGTGACCCGTGAGGAGCTGGCGGTACTGCTCATGAGACTGGAGGGCGAGGCATGAAAGAGCGATTGGCAAAGCTCATTGACGTCAAATCTATCGTTACTCTCGTGCTGACGGGCGTATTTGCTTATTTGGCGATAGCAAAGACCGCAATCCCCGGCGATTACATGACGATCTTCTCCGTCATCATAGCGTTCTACTTTGGGACGCAGGCAACAAAAACAACGAATAAATAACTACAGCCCCTCATGGAATAGCGGCATAGTTATAGCCCTCTCGGATTAACCGAGAGGGCTATTTTTCGTTAGCATGTAAACATAGTTTTGACAAAATATAGTCGTTAGCTTATAATTATAAAAAAATTGGGGGCGACTACCAATGCACGAAGATAAGATTGTTAGCGTGGATAAATTAAATTTCACGTTCGAAGGCGGCTATGAAGTTGATGCCTTAACTGTGTCTAAGACTATAGAAAATTTAGTGAAAGTAATGTCTATCACGGCTAACGCCGAGTACCCAGAATCGGAGTTTCGACTTTCAGTAAGCGCGGTACGTCCGGGAAGCCTTGAGTTCTATTTTAATGCAATTGCTGAAAGCGCAAAAACTTTATTATCAGATGATAATGTCAATTACGCAAAAGCGATTTTAGAAATATTGATCTCCTTATTTACAATCAAAAAATTTTTGAAAAAGGAACGACCGAAGGCGGTCAAAGAAGCTAGAGACAATATAGAAATTCACGACTGCAACGGAAATATGCTCGTAGCACCAAAAGGCGCAAACATATACTTTACAAATGTAAATATTGACGCTTCCATTTCGAGCGTTATTTCAGCGGCCAGGTCCAGTCCTGGTGTCTCGGGAATATCAATAACAGCCGAAAACACCGGAGAAAAAATATCCATTCCAATTACGGATTTTGAAGAGCTTTCGCAGCCCATTGAGGATATATCCGAGCAACAAAAGCAATTTACATACAACAGAGTAGACGTGCTGTTTATCAAAAAGCCAGACTTACTCGGCGATTCCATGTGGGTGTTCCAGTCGGATCGACAGGTTATTGCTGATATTGCAGACGAAGCTTTCATGAAAAAAATCCATTCCGGAGAAATTAAAGTATTTGCCGGCATGAGCATATTGGCGGACATACAGGTAAGATACGATCTTTTAGAAAATGGTTTGCCGAATGAGAAAACCATCAAATACACCGTGCTTCACGTAAAAAGCATAAATGTTCCTGGAGATGGACAGATGTCTATCGCTGAATAATATTTTCTTGAATCGATGCGGTCGGCACGATCCTTATATTGCTTGGTGTCGTCGTAAATCCTACAACACCGGGCGTCTCAGATTAAAAAGTTACAGCCCCTGCGGAGAGATGGACAGGTCCAGTAAAAACGGACAATAGACAAGAAGCCCCCTGATGTAGGAAAATGAAAGTACTACATCAGGGGGTATTATCATGTCAAAAAGAAAATGGACAAATGTCGAAGTTCTCGGAGCAGAGATCAATGCAATGCGCGAAGCGGGAAAAACCAGGCAAGAAATAGCGGACTATTTTGGATTGGATAAAGTTCAAATTAAGAATTGGGTGAATAGATACAACAAAGAGGTAAAAGGGACTGCACAAGGAATTACACCACGCCCAAAGGGCCGCCCCCGCAAGGATGGTCAGTGGCCGCATCAGAACGAGAAGACAGAGTTGGAACGACTTCAAATGGAAAACAAGTTGCTACGGGATTTTCTGCAGTTCATAGGAAGAAAGTGAGGCCGAGCATAAAATATCATGTTATCCATATGAATAGAAATCGTTACCCGGTGTCCGTGATGTGCCGGTTCTTTGAGGTATCCCGGAGTGGGTATTACGACTATGTCCGGCGTTTGAGCCACAAGGAAAAGGATGCCGAACTGGCAGAGATTATTCGGACGCAGCAGGAGCATTGTTTCAAGACTTACGGTTACCGACGGATGTGGCTGTGGCTGAAGAGACATGGTGTACACCACAATCCCAAGACAATACTAAGAATCATGAAGAAATACGGACTTTTGGCGGAAATCCGCCGCCGGAGAAAGTGGGTGCAGATGGGGCAACAGCTTCACAAATATGAGAATCTGCTCGATCGCCAGTTCCAGGTGGACAGGCCCAACAGCAAGTGGGTGCAAGGAAGGCGTGCTATATCTATCCATGATCCGGGACCTGTATGACAACAGCATTGTGGCCTACAAAACCGGTACACAGCAGACGGTAAATCTCGTTTTGGATACCATCCGCTTTTAGCTATGAAGAGTGAGAAAAAGAAGGTCGCCGCGGAGTTGCAGCTCCACAGCGACCAATGGTTTCAATACACATCGCATGCATATTTTAATATAACTCAAAAGTACGGGATAACTCCCTCCATGTCAAGACGGGGAAACTGTTACGACAATGCTATGGCGGAAAATTTCTTCTCCATTCTCAAAACGGAGTGCATCTACCGGCTGAAACCCAAAACGATTGTAGAGGCCCGAGAGGCCATTGATGCGTACATCCATTTCTACAACCATGAGCGCATCCAGTTAAAAACTGGAGTGGCACCGCTTTCGCTGCGCCACTCCGCTTAAAACTCAATATTTCCTACCAGGAGGCTTTTTT
>JAAYWX010000347.1 GCA_012516225.1 Clostridiales bacterium | reverse complement strand
GGTTCAAGGGAAAGGATGATTCCGATAGGGTCAATTGCCCTGGCGGCGGTCAAGGAGTACCTGGAGAAAGCAAGGCCCCTGCTTATCCAGAGAAGCGACGAGGAAGCGCTCTTTGTCAACGTTAACGGCGGAAGGCTTACCAGGCAGGGATTCTGGAAGATAATCAAGCAGTACAAGAACCAGGCGAAAATCAGCAAGGATATAACCCCCCATACGTTAAGGCATTCATTTGCTGCCCACCTTCTTGAAAACGGCGCCGATTTGCGTTCGATTCAGGAAATGCTCGGACACGCTGATATTTCCTCAACACAGGTTTATTCACAGCTTGTAAAAAAGCAGCTTAAGGATGTCTATAATAAAGCTCATCCAAGGGCATAAAAAATTATCAGAGTTCTGTTCAAATAAAATAATGGCGCACCGCTTTAAAAAACGGTGACGCCATTATTGTTTTTATATTTTAAGTATTTTTAAGCTGCCTGAAGTTATATAAGATATATAATATATATTCTCCCAGTTCGCAGGGTGTTAGTTCCGGTTATGTATGGAAAAATACGTTGAACACTTTTCCTTTTTGTGATAAACTAATATGAATGAACTCGGCGCGGAGGGGAAAATGCGTATTTTAGGAATAGACCCGGGGATTGCAACAGTTGGTTTCGGCGTGGTGGACAGCGGTGGAAGCAGATTGAATCTTGTAAGCTGCGGGGTTATAACCACACCGGCACAGACAAGTCTGTCCAGCCGGCTTGACCGGATTTATGATGATGTAACAGAGCTTATATGCACATTTTCTCCGGATGCCGTTGCCTGTGAAGAGCTTTTTTTTAACACCAATATTACAACGGGCATTTCCGTTGCGCATGGAAGGGGAGTTATCCTCTTGGCATGCCATAAAATGGGGATTCCTGTGTTTGAGTATACTCCGCTTCAGGTTAAACAGGCGGTTGTCGGAAACGGCAGGGCTGAAAAACGTCAGTTTATATATATGGTAAAATGTTTGCTGAATATGAAATCGGCACCGAAACCTGACGATGCCGCAGATGCTCTGGCGATTGCTATATGCCATGCGCGCAGTTCAACTTCACTTATAACTAAAAACGGGGGCGATTTTCCTTGTTCTACCATATAAGCGGAAAAGTTGCAGAGATAGAACCTAATCTTGCTGTCGTAGATTGCTGCGGAGCAGGTTTTGCTTTGAATGTTACTGCGAATACGCTTTCTCATCTAAAAGTAGGGGAAAATGCAAAGCTGTATACATATGAGTATATCCGGGAGGACGCATTTGAACTTTACGGTTTTTTTGATAAACGCGAAAAGCATTGTTTTGAAATGCTTCTGGGTGTTTCGGGAGTTGGTCCGAAAGCGGCTCTTTCTGTTTTATCTTTCGTAACTCCGGAAGCATTGGCAATGGCGATAATAAGCGGAGATGAGAAAACACTCACGGCCGTTCCGGGGATAGGGAAAAAAATTGCCCAGCGCATACTGCTTGAGCTCAAGGATAAAATGGCAAAAGAAACAAGCAATTTTATACCTGTTTCGGCAGTAAATTCCGGAACGGAAAACGGAGCATCGAAATTGTCGGATGCAGCTTCGGCGCTTGCTGTTCTGGGATACACAAGCGCGGAAATTTCTTTGGCGCTTAAAGATATTGATATAGATAATTTACCGCTTGAGCAAATTATAAAGCAGGCGCTTAAAAAAATGGTAAAATAGGAGGGCATCGGCGTTGAGTATCAGCTTTTCAAAAGATGATGAAGAAAATATAATCACCTCTGCCGCAATGCTGCCCGAAGATTACAGCGAGGGATCCCTGCGTCCCCGGACACTTAGCGAATATATAGGACAGAAAAAAGCGAAAGAAAATCTGAGTATTTTTATAGAGGCCGCAAAAATGCGGAAAGAGCCGCTTGACCATGTTCTTCTCCACGGTCCGCCGGGGCTTGGAAAAACGACTTTGGCAGGGATAATCGCAAATGAAATGGGAGTAAATATGCGTATAACGTCCGGACCGACTATAGAAAAACCGGGCGATCTCGCCGCACTTCTTACTAATCTTCAGGAAAACGATATACTGTTTGTAGATGAAATCCACAGGCTTAACCGTACGGTTGAGGAAATTCTTTATCCTGCCATGGAAGATTACGCCATAGATATAATAATAGGGAAGGGTCCATCTGCAAACTCGATAAGGCTTGACCTGCCAAAGTTTACGCTTATAGGTGCAACAACACGTTCCGGACAGCTTACGGCACCGCTGCGCGACCGTTTTGGTGTAACGCTGCGGCTGGAACTTTATACGCCTGAAGAACTTCAGCTTATAATAGAGCGCAGCGCGCATATTCTCGGAATAGAAATTGAACATGACGGTGCACATGAGATTGCCTGCCGCAGCAGAGGAACGCCGAGAATTGCAAACAGGCTGCTCCGCCGTGTGAGGGATTACGCACAGGTTCGTGCAAGCGGCATCATAACGCAGGCTGTTGCGGACGAGGCGCTTACCCGTCTTGAAGTAGATAAAATGGGGCTTGATGCACTTGACAGGCGTATGCTGAGAAGCATAATCGAGTTTTACGGAGGAGGGCCGGTAGGGCTTGATACTCTTGCGGCCACTATAAATGAGGAAGCTGTTACGCTTGAGGATGTATACGAGCCGTATCTTCTTCAGCAGGGCTTTTTGACGCGCACTCCGCGCGGGCGCTGCATTACAAAAAAAGCGTATGACCACCTCGGAATAGAATATATCGGACAGCAGCAAATAGAACTGTAAATATTTTGGAGGAATACCGATTGGGAAAGTATTTTGGAACAGACGGAATCCGCGGAATTGTTAACAAAGGACTTGACGCGTCTCTTGCCTTTAGGGTAGGGCAGGCGGCGGCAATGGTTCTGTCGGAGAATACGGAAAACAGAAAGCCGCTTTTTACAATAGGAAAGGACACAAGGATATCATGTGATATGCTTGAAGCGGCAATAACTGCCGGGCTTTGCTCGGCCGGGGCTGATGTTATGCCGCTCGGCGTCATACCTACCCCCGCAGTGGCGTTTATAACGGCGGACTGTGGCGCGGATGCGGGAATAGTCATTTCCGCTTCGCACAATCCTTACGAGCATAACGGAATTAAGATTTTCAATTCAAAGGGATTCAAGCTCAGTGATGAGCTGGAGCTGCGGATAGAGGAACTTATAGACAGCGATGAGCCGCTGGCGGCAAAAACGGACGGAGATATAGGCAGAATTGTTTCGCGGGGAAACGAATATGTGGATAGATATGTAGAACACATTGTTTCCGTTTCGGAAGGCAAAATAGGCCGTCTGAAAGTTATGATAGATTGTTCAAACGGTGCGGCAACAAGGACGGCTAACGATATTTTCGGGAGGTTTCCGCTTGAACTTGAACTTATCAAAGATCACCCGGACGGCTGCAACATAAATGCAGGCTGCGGGTCTACCCACATTGAAGGACTGAGCCGTATGGTGGTAGCCGGAGGATTTGACATTGGTCTTGCCTTTGACGGAGATGCCGACCGCTGCTTGGCTGTCGATGAAAAAGGAAATCTGGTTGACGGCGACAAAATTATGGCGATTTGCGGGAAGGCAATGGCACAGGAAGGCAAACTGAACAAAAACGCCATAGTTGCAACTGTTATGTCCAATCTCGGATTCCACGAATTCTGCAGCAGAAACGGGATTGAGCTCCATTGTGCCGCGGTAGGCGATCGCAACGTGCTTGAAATGATGCTGGATAACGGGTTTAACCTTGGCGGAGAGCAGTCGGGGCACTTGATTTTTCTTGATTACGCTACGACGGGCGACGGACAGCTTGCTGCGGTGCGTTTTCTAAAGGTACTGAGTCAAAGCGGCAAAAAACTCTCGGAGCTTGCTGCAGAAATCCCTACATATCCTCAGGTTTTGCGAAACATAGCAATTGAAGGAGGAAATGAAGTCAAAAAAAAGATAATGGATGATGAAAAACTGAAAAAAATGATAGAGGAAGAGCAGAAGGCTTTGGGAAAATCGGGTAGAATACTGGTTCGCCCGTCAGGGACGGAAGCTTTAATCCGCGTGATGGTTGAGGCCGTGGACGATGATGTTTCCAAGGATACGGCACTAAGGTTGTCGTCGTTTATCGAAAAATTGGCAAATGGGATTAAAGGTGTAAATTAGTAAGATAAATATGCTTGACTTTTTGTAAAAAATATACTATACTTGGAAGCGTTTAGGGATAGATGGACTGGTGTTATGGAAAGTTACTCTAATCTCAGTGATACTGAGTTGTTGCGCTTGGTTAGGTCGGGCGATAAAGTCGCGGAAGAACAGCTTGCAATGCGCTATGCTCGTTTGGTTAAAATATGCTCCAGACCGTTCTTTTTGGTCGGAGGAGATGGGGAAGACCTGATTCAGGAAGGAATGCTGGGTCTGCTTTCTGCGATACGTGAATTTGATTTTTCCATGAACACATCTTTTAAGACCTATGCAGAAATTTGTGTTAAACGTCGCATCTATTCAGCTATAAAGACAGCCTCACGCAAAAAACACGAACCCCTGAACGATATGGTGTCGTTTGACGATGTCCTCTCGGATGAGAACTTATCCAATGCGATATCTTACGGCGAAGTTTACAGGCGCTCTCCTGAAGAACAGGTGCTGGCAAGAGAAAGCGCGGATGAGATTATCCAAACTTATTCACGGTGTTTGTCAAAGTTTGAAAGTGAGATATTAAACCTTTACCTCAGCGGACTGTCATATTCAGAGATTGCAGATATATGCGGCAAAACAGAAAAGTCCGTTGACAATGCCGTGCAGCGCATTAGGCGCAAGCTTGCGCAGAACCTTTACCTCAGCGACGTCAGCAAAGGCTGATCGCATAGATGCCCGGAAGGGTAAGTTTTTTCAAAGAGAGGATTTATCATGTTCGAAGACAAAACATTAGTATGCAAGGAATGCGGTAATGAATTTGTGTTCACAGCAGGTGAACAGGAATTTTATGCAGAGCGCGGTTTCCAGAATGAGCCTCAGCGCTGCAAAAATTGTCGTGATGCAAGAAAGAACGCAACTCGCGGTCCGCGCGAATACTTTACGGCGACCTGTGCGGCTTGCGGCAAGGAAGCTAAGGTACCTTTCGAGCCCAAGTCTGACAGACCCGTTTACTGCAGTGAATGCTTTGCAAAAATTAAAGAAGAACAGGCATAACATATAAAAGCCGTTGTTTGCTTTCAGACGGACATTTATGTTTTTGCAAATATGTCCGAGTCATGCCGTGTTTTTCGGCAGAAGTTAATATTAATAGCTTGTTCTTAAAAACAGCGGGGCTTTTAGCAGAGCTCCGCTGTTTTAATTAAAAAATCGGCGAAATAAACTTGGTGCTTACGCTTGGACGGTAAGCGCTTTACGCGGTATTTTAAAGAAAAATAATGTCTGATGAAGAAAACTTTTTTAGATTCTTTCAGCAGACATTATTTTATGGGATATTTGGGTTTACCGTCAATCTTTCTTATCAGCTATATGCATATACTCATCGTATGTGCAAAGGCGGTCTATACAACCGTCATCGGTAAGCTCGATAATGCGGTTTGCAACCGTCTGCGTAAGCTGATGGTCATGGCTTGAAAAGATTATGTTATATTCAAAAGCGGCCATACCATTGTTTAGTGCCGCAATGCTTTCGAGGTCAAGATGGTTTGTAGGCTGGTCGAACATAAGGACATTAGCCCCAGAAAGCATCATTTTGCTGAGCATACAACGGACTCTTTCACCCCCCGAAAGTACGCTTACCTTTTTATATACGTCATCATTTGAAAACAACATACGGCCGAGGAAAGTTCGGAGGTAGCTTTCACGTTTATCTTCCGAGAACTGGCGGATCCAGTCCATTATATCAAGGTCGCAATTATCAAAGTAAGAGCTGTGATCTTTAGGGAAGTAAGCCTGAGTGGTTGATACTCCCCACTTTACTTCTCCTTCATCGGGGTCCATTTCGCCGGCAAGAATCTTAAACAGGGGCGTTACGGCAATTTCGTTCTTGCCGATAAGAGCTATCTTATCGTCTTTGCCCATAATGAAACTGACTTTGTTAAGAACCTTTACCCCGTCTATAGTTTTACTGACGTCTGAAACAAAAAGGCGGTCCTTTCCCGGCTCCCGTTCAGCCTTAAAGCCCACCCAAGGATAGCGGCGGGAAGAGGCCGGCATTTCCTCAACCGTAATTTTTTCAAGCAGTTTGCGGCGGCTTGTAGCTTGGCGGGACTTTGATTTGTTCGCGGAAAAACGTGCAATAAAACTTTGCAACTCCTGAATTTTTTGCTCGGCTTTTTTGTTCTGGTCCTTAATCAGCCGCTGCATGAGCTGGCTGGATTCGTACCAGAAATCATAGTTGCCGACATACATTTTTATTTTGCCGTAGTCTATATCGACAATGTGCGTGCACACCGTATTCAGAAAATAGCGGTCATGAGAAACGACAAGAACTGTTCCGTCATAATCCAAAAGAAAGTCTTCCAACCAAACAACGGAAGCAAGGTCAAGGTTGTTAGTAGGTTCGTCCAGAAGAATTATGTCAGGATGACCAAAAAGCGCCTGCGCAAGCAGGACTTTGACTTTCTGCCGTCCTTCAAGTTCTGACATGCGGCAACGGTGGAGCTCGGTTGGTATGCCAAGACCCTGAAGAATACGAGAAGCGTCACTCTCAGCCTCCCAGCCGCCAAGCTCTGCGAATTCTTCTTCAAGTTCTGCGGCACGTATTCCGTCCTCATCGGAAAAATCAGGTTTTTCATAAATAGCGTCCTTTTCCTTACCACACTCATAAAGACGCTTGTTTCCAATTATTACAGTGTCCATAACACTGTACTCGTCATACATATTCTGGTCCTGCTTAAGGACAGACATGCGGCATTTTTTATCGACCGTTACGGTGCCGTCATAGCCTGTCAGTTCACCTGAAAGTATTTTAAGGAAAGTGGACTTGCCAGCTCCGTTTGCGCCGATTATGCCATAGCAGTTTCCTGCCGTAAACTGAAGATCCACCTTGTCAAACAGTTTCTGACCGCCGAACTGAAGCGCAAGATTTTCAACTGTAATCATTCAATAACTCCTATGCAAGATGTTAAAAATTTTTTTTCACGTAGGGGATGCGGATTAATGCAAAGAAAAGAACAGTACCGGCTGCGGCACCAAAAACGCCTTGGAAGCAGTTGCCTGCAAGTGCGCCGATTGCTCCTTCCACACTGTATATGACAGATTCATAGGCAAAATATCCGGATATCATGATCAATTCAGCTGCCACACTTCCAAGAACAGCCGAAAGAAGCGGATTTTTATCCTTGAATTTTCGAAGAATAGCGCCGGCTGCAAGGGCCATAAGAGCTTTGATAACCAAGGTTGCAGGAGCATAAATAAAATATCCGAGGAATACATCCGAAAGTGCAGAGCCGAGCCCGGCGGCAATGGCTCCCCATAAGGGGTTAAGGAGAAAGGCACTTACAATAACAAGGGCATCTCCCGCATTGACATAGCCGTTTGGAGAGGGGACAGGAAAAGTTATAAGAGTGGCGACTGTTGTCAGAGCAGTAAACAGACCACCCCAGACTATTTTTTTTGTGTCGGCGTTTTTCATAAAAACCATCTCCTCTATTTAATAGTTTAATTATCCGGACGGGCTTCTTTTGAAATTCTGATAGCCGAGGAGGCAATTCCCATCAGAATAAAATATGCGAAAAATGTTCGCGGATAATACCATACATATTCCACACCGAAGGCAAAGGAAATGCCAACAAGGCTTGAAATGCAGGCAATCAGAACAAAACGCGGGATGATCTGCGGTGTTCTGAGAAGGGAGCAGGCGGTATCTTTCCAAAGCCTTAGCATATACCACATAAAGGATATGAACCCGAGAATTCCAAGCTCTATTATAAGCTCCATATATACCATATGGCTGTGCGGTGCACCTATAAGCGCATGGGGATTGGCATAAGCGGGATAGACGACCGCAAAGCTGTCTGGCCCAAGACCTATGCCAGTGAGAAAGTAATCTCGCACTATTTTTAAGGTGCCCGACCATACATATATTCTGAACATATTAGAAGAATCATGGGAATTAAAAAGGCTTGCAATTCGAACCATTACGCTGTCAGGCAGGAACGGAATGGCAGCAACGCATATAAGGAAAAAGGCGGGAATGAGCTTTTTGTTTGCATAGTAGACGAATACAATGCAGGTAAGAAGCATTGAAATCCAGCAGGAACGGGAATAGGTCATGAGAAGCGCAATAAACGGGAAAGCTATGCCCATACATAGGGGAACTCTAATCCATTTATAT
>JAAYWX010000346.1 GCA_012516225.1 Clostridiales bacterium | reverse complement strand
TTCGCGGCGTAGTTTTTTTGAAGAATTTATGTCTGTCCCGTCGTGAAAGACTTTTCCGGAAGTCGGCAGCAGGAGGCCGTTCAGGTGCTGGACAAAAGTGGACTTTCCGGAGCCTGTGTGGCCGATAATACCCACAAACTCTCCCTGAGAAATCTCAATATTCACATTTTCCAGAGCAGTGCTTTCAAAAGGACTGCCTATACTGTATATGTGCGTCAGTGCTTCTGTTTTTATTGCTGGCATTATCTGTGTTCCTCTGTCTTTCCTTTACAAAACCGCATAATTTGGCTTCCCCTGCGTTTATTTAAGTGCCGAAGCTATTGCACGGGCACATTCTTCAACTGTCAGAGCCGCTACGGGAACATTCATACCATGTTTTGAAAGCTCGTATAGCAGTTCCGCAGTATCTGGCACCGTAAGCCCTTCCGCTTTGAGGGCCTCCACATCCGAAAAAACTTCTCGGGGCGTTCCCTGACTTACCACACGGCCTTTTGACATGACAAAAACTTTGTCCGCCTCAACAGCTTCGTTCATATGATGGGTTATAAGTACTATTGTAATGCCGTTTTCACGGCAGAGCCGCTTTATGGTGCCAATTACCTCCCGGCGGCCTGAAGGGTCAAGCATGGCGGTAGGCTCGTCCAGAACAATACAGCGCGGGCGCATAGCTATGACTCCGGCAATTGCAACGCGCTGCTTCTGCCCTCCTGACAAGAGATGCGGCGCGTGCAGACGGTAATCATACATATCGACCAGTTTCAAAGCCTCGTCAACTCTTATTCTGATTTCGTCCGGCGGTATTCCGAGATTTTCGGGAGCAAAGGCCACATCATCCTCAACAACGGACGCAACCATCTGATTGTCGGGGTTTTGAAAAACCATTCCAACGGTGCGGCGGATTTCAAGCAGTTTTGCCTCATCGCGGGTATCCATGCCGTTAACCAGAACTTCGCCTTTGTGCGGCAGAAGAAGACCATTCAAATGCTTTGCAAGGGTCGATTTTCCGGAGCCGTTGTGACCGAGTATTACAACAAAGCTGCCTTCCTCTATATCGAGGGTTGCTCCGTTCAGAACCGACGGCGAAAAGTCTTCACTTTCGTATTTGAAATATACGTCTTTTACTTGTATTATAGGCTTCATGCTTTATTCCTTTATTCATACTTGCCAGCGGCAGGCCGCGCCGCAGGGCAGGACGAGCCCGCTTTCCGTAACCGGAAGCCCAAGTTCACGGCTTTCACTGCTACCACCGAACTTTTTGGTGAATATACTTTCGGATATATAGGTTAAAACGGCTGGAGAAAGGCCGGTTGTGTAAGAGTTTATTATAACAAACAAGGGAGTATCGGAGAGAACCTTCGAGCAGAGTGAAACGAAATCCCACAGGTTTTCTTCAAGTTTCCATACCTCTCCGCCCGGACCACGTCCGTAAGAAGGCGGATCCATAATAAGAGCATCGTATTTTTTCCCCCGCCTTATTTCCCGCTCGACAAATTTTATGCAGTCATCCACAATCCAGCGGATAGGAGCGTTTTCAAGACCGCAGGCAGATGCGTTTTCTCTCGCCCATGAAACCATGCCTTTGGCAGCATCAACATGGCAGACAGAGGCACCTGCCTTTGCACAGGCACAGGTTGCCGCACCCGTATAAGCGAATAGGTTGAGGACACTGACAGGCCGTCCAGCCGAGCTTATTTTCTCCAGGGCAAATTCCCAGTTTGCCGCCTGCTCGGGGAAAATTCCCGTGTGCTTGAAATTCATCGGCTTTACATTAAACGTAAGTTCACCGTAATGTATTTTCCAGCTTTGGGGGATATCGCATTTTTCCCAGTGCCCCCCGCCGCTTGAGCTTCTGCTGTACTTTGCGGAAGGTCTTTGCCAGAAAGGATTTGTCGTTTTTGTCCGCCATATGGCTTGAGGGTCGGGGCGAATAAGGATATATTTTCCCCAGCGCTCCAATTTTTGCTCGTCGGAGCAGTCGATAAGCTCATAATCTTTCCATTTTTCAGAAATCCACATAGCATGACCTCTCAAAGATAAAACATATCCGAATATATGACATCGGAAAATTATATCATTAATTAAAGATAGGGTCAATTATTTCCATAGCAATTATGGGTATAATAAGACTGATGGCCTTAGCTGGCCTTTATTTCGGCACGGCTTGCAAAAATAAAGCGTCCCTCAAAGCTTTAAAAACGCACGTTCACTATAGGATAAATTAGAAATAATTTTCCTATATTTAGGTGATAGCGGCAGGATAAAAGCATTTAGAATCCATCGTTTGCGAACATAGGAAAATGGTTACGATTTAGTTATATATATAAACAAAAATAAAATAAAATAATAGCAAAATAGCTCTTGCATATTTAGCGGCGGTTATCTATAATGGATTTTAGTCGACACAGGTAGACATAATATGACAATACATAAAGGGGCATTTTCTAACCGTGTTTTCAATTTATATAAAAAACAATAAAAATATGATAATTATTTTGTCGATATTGACAATAGCACTATATACACTGTTTCAACTATCCTACAACCATAAGAAAAGCGCATATATTGTGGGTACAGCAGAAACACCCGCGGTTCAACCCGGTAAAAAAGAAAATCAGGGCGATGAAGGGAAGGTTAAGCCTCCCACAGTTTCTCAGGATGTTGCGGGGCAGAGCGGAAACGTGTCACCTTCTCCGACAGAGAAGCCGGAAGGGCCGGATCTGCCGGAGCGTGAAGCGGTAGGTGACGATTTTTTTTCTGACGCCGCTTTTATGGGAAATTCGCTTATGGACGGATTCAGGATGTTTTCGGGGCTGACTACCTGCGATTATTATGCCGCTACAAGCATGACTGTAGTCGGAGCCGACAGCAAATACTGCATTAAACTTGACAACGGAAATCAGGGAACGCTGGTAGACGGGCTGAAGCAGAAGCCTTACGGTAAAATTTATATTCTTCTTGGAATAAATGAGATAGGGTACGATGTAAAAACATTCATAGAGTTTTATGAGAAAATGCTTGATGATATAATGTCTGCCCAGCCCAACTGCGATATTTACATTATGGGGCTGACCCCGGTCAGCGAGGCAAAGTCATCAAGCAGCGACACATTCAACATGACGAGAATTAATGAGTACAATTCGGCGCTTCATCAGCTTGCAGCGGACAAGGGCTGCTACTATCTGGATCTTGTTTCCGCTCTTGCAGGGCCTGACGGGTATCTGCCGGCAAATAAAACTACTGATGGAATTCATTTTTCGGCGGATGTATATAAAACATGGCTTGCTTATGTAAAAACACACTATGCGTGAGAAAGGCTTTAAAAATGAAAAAACCAAGTTTCATATCGGCAATTTCAATAATTATAATTGCAGTGTTGCTTTCGGGGTGTGCACAAAAGGGAAAAACCGCAGACTATAATTTGGCGGAGTTATCTGCAAAGCTTGAAAAAAGCGGTGCCTTTTCGGATATTCTTAGTCCTGTAGAGGCTGACGTTGCAGCACAGTTCTACGGTATTGAACCGGGAGATATTACAGAATGCAGTGTGCTGTGCTCAACCGGGGCAACTACCGAAGAGATTGGTCTTTTCAAATGCGTAAGCGAGGATGCTGCAAGAAAAGTTAAAGCTGCCGCCGATAAAAGGGTGGAGTCGCAGCGAACCGCATATGAGTCTTATGCTCCAAAAGAAATGCCGAAACTTGATGATGCGATAGTCGTGCAGGACGGTGTTTATGTATTCTATATTGTTGCCAATGATGCCTCAAAGGCAAGGGAAGTTTTAAAATCAAAATAAATATCTCAAGAAAAAGCCGCGCTCATTAGAGCGCGGCTTTTTTCTTTAAAAATAGGGGCTTAATTTTCAAAATCTACATATGGCGGTTCCTTTTCATTTCCTTCCGAAAGGGCATTTTTGCCATAGCGCTTTTTTACGCACTCAGTCAGAAGGTACTCTATCTGACCGTTAACGGAACGAAAATCATCCTCCGCCCATGCGGCAATTTTATCATACAGGGAGGGAGACAGCCTGAGGGGGATTTGCTTTTTGGATTTATCGTTCTTTTCCATGACATCAATAAATGGAACCGCTGTTTACTACAGGTTGCGCTTCCTTATTGCCGCATAGCACGACAAGAAGGTTGCTTACCATTGCGGCCTTGCGCTCGTCGTCCAGCGTAACAATATGGTTTTCGCTGAGCTGGTTAAGCGCCATCTGTACCATGCCTACCGCACCTTCCACAATCAGCTTGCGTGCGTCGATTATAGCGCTTGCCTGCTGCCTCTGGAGCATTGCCGCAGCTATTTCCGGAGAATAAGCAAGATGTGTGATGCGTGTTTCCACAATCTCAAGACCGGCATCTTCCACTTTGGACTGCAGTTCGTCTCTAAGCCTTTTTGCCACTTCCTGACTGCTTCCTCGCAGGGACATTTCGTCGGCGGACTCGTCTTCATCCCATATATCGTAAGGGTACAGACGAACTATATTACGCAGGGAACTGTCGGCTTGAATCGACAGAAATTCTATATAATTGTCAACGTTGAAGACGGCTTTTGCCGCATTGACCACGCGCCAGATGACCACAACCCCAATTTCAATGGGATTGCCCAGCTTGTCATTTATTTTCTGACGGTCATTGTTCAACGTCATAATTTTTAGGGATACAGCCTTTCCGGACGCATGGTCTGACATTTTTTTGCGTTCCTCATCTGCAAGCTTCTGCTTCTGAGCAGCTTCCGCAGGAGCGCTTTTTGTGGGATTTATAGCCGTAACAAATGGGTTAACAAAATAAAAACCGGGGCCCATAAGTGTTCCATAATATTTGCCGAAAAGCGTTAAGACAAGGGCTTCGTTGGGCTTTAATACTTTAAGTCCGACATAAAGTATTGGGCACATGAGAAAAACAACAATACCGCCTGTTACTGCCAGCACCGTACCAAAGCCGCTTCCGGCTTCGGCACGGGTAATTCCGATTATAAATCCCGCAATGCCTGCAATAAGTACCAGCGTATTTATTATAAGTATTGGCATGCCGCCTGAGGCGTTTAGCCTTTTTTCTTCCGTAAAGGACAGGTTTTGTTCCATATGTTCCTCCTATAGTTTATTTGATATCATTAATCAAAATAATATCATAATAATATCACAAATTCTGGGATTGTCAAGATAAATATGCAAAAACCGCCTTCCGGAATTTCCGGAAGGCGGAATGGCTTAAAAATTGAAAATTATACAGATTTGCGAGCAGCAGCTTTGCGCTGGAAGAACTTTACCGCTTCCACGATGGGTATCATGCAGAATGCAAGAGCAAGGGCAACAGCGTACTCTTCAATGCTTATATGCTCAAACCCAAAAGCGTTTGAAAGGAAGGGAACATACAGAACGAGAGTGGTTGCAGCAAGACTGGCAACTGCCGCATAGAAAAGCGCTTTATTATGGGTTTTTAACGAGAAAAGGCTTCCGCGCTGTGAACGCATATTGAAACTGTGGAAAATTTCGGCCATGCTCATGGTAAGGAATGCCATTGTCATGCCGTCTGCACTGTTTGCGATTTCCCAGATGCCGCTTTCCATCCAGTGACCGATGAAATATGCCGCAAGAGTCAGAATTGTAACAACAATTCCCTGATAGGCAACATCGAATCCGACACCGCCGGAAAAGACACCGGCATTCGAGGGACGCGGTTTGCGCCTCATTACATCGGCCTCGGCATTTTCAAGACCGAGGGCAAGGGCAGGGAAACAGTCGGTTACAAGGTTGATCCACAAGAGATGCACAGGCTTCAGAATGATGAAATTCAGCATGGTTGCGACAAAAATGCTGAGGACTTCGCTCATGTTGGAACTAAGCAAAAATTGTATTGCTTTGCGGATATTATCATAAATTCTGCGACCTTCTTTTACGGCACCGACAATTGTGGCGAAGTTGTCATCGGCAAGAACCATATCGGCGACATTTTTTGTTACATCCGTACCAGTTATGCCCATTCCAACGCCGATATCGGCGCTCTTTATGCTGGGCGCGTCATTGACGCCGTCACCTGTCATGGCGGTGATATATCCGGCTTTGCGCCATGCATTTACTATACGCACTTTATGTTCCGGCTGAACTCTTGCGTATACGGAGATGTCGCGGAAGCGTGTTTCAAACTCTTCATCGCTCATTTCAGAAACCTGCGAACCAGTTACGGCTACGGCACCTTCACCAAGAATACCGAGCTCTCTTGCAATTGCGCTTGCGGTATCTATATGGTCGCCGGTTATCATAATCGGGCGTATTCCTGCAGTACGGCATTGCTCGATTGCGTCTTTTACTTCAGGACGGACCGGGTCTATCATGCCAGCCAGTCCAATGAAGCAGAGATCGTATTCGAGATCGTGAGGCGCATAGCTCTTAGGTACGGAGGGATAAACCTTTTGGGCAACTGCAAGCACACGCAGGGCCTTGTCAGCCATTGCCTTGTTTGCGGCAAGTATTTCGGCTTTCTTTTCATCGGTAAGAATTGAAGCTTTTCCGTCCTTGAGGTAAGAGGTGCAGTTACGCAGAATTTCATCCGGTGCGCCCTTGGTATACTGCACTATACCAAGCTCCGTTTTGTGAACAGTGCTCATCATTTTGCGGACACTGTCAAAAGGAGCTTCACCTATTCTCGGAGCTTTTTCCTTAAGATCATATTTTGGAAGATTAAGAGAGTTTGCCCAGTAAACAAGTGCATTTTCGGTCGGCTCGCCAGTAACGGTGCCGTCCTTGTTGAGTTCAGCATCGCAGCACAGAGCCATAGCGGCGGCTATAAGTTCGGGATTGTCGCCGTAATGCTCTACAACTGTCATTTTGTTCTGGGTGAGAGTCCCTGTTTTATCAGAGCAGATTATCTGCGCGCAGCCGAGAGTTTCGACTGCAGTCAGCTTTCTTATTATGGCGTTTTTGCGGCTCATGTTGGTAACGCCGATTGAAAGGACAATCGTCACTACGGCCACAAGTCCTTCAGGAATGGCGGCAACTGCAAGGCTGACCGCGATCATAAAGCTGTTAAGCACGACATCAGCAGAGAAACTGCCGGCTCTTATAAGCCCTACAGCAAATATGACGGCGCATATACCAAGGACAAGACCAGTGAGGATTTTGCTGAGCTGGGCAAGCTTTTTCTGAAGCGGGGTAAGCCCTTCTTCGGCCTTTGTAAGCGCATCGGCAATTTTGCCCATTTCGGTATCCATGCCTGTTGCGGTTATCACTGCCATTCCGCGGCCGTAAACAACGGTACTGCCCATATACACCATGTTTTTGCGGTCGCCGAGAGGAATGTCTTTGCTCTCTGAAAGGTAAAGGATATCCATTATCTTATCAACCGGAACACTCTCACCGGTGAGAGCCGCTTCCTCGATTTTCATGCTTTTTGACTCGATTATGCGGCCGTCTGCGGGAACGGCGTCGCCCGCTTCAAGAATAACAACGTCGCCTACGACAATGTCCTCGCTTTTGATAATGGAAATTTTTCCGTCGCGCAGAACTTTGCTCGTTGCGGATGACATTTCCTGCAGGGCTTCAAGCGCTTTTTCAGCTTTGTTTTCCTGATAAACACCGAGAACGGCGTTTACAATGACTACAAACATTATAATAAAGACATCCGCAAAACCTTCGTTGGAATATGAAGAAGTTATGGCGGAAATGACGGCGGCGGCTATGAGAATAATAATCATGGGGTCCGCCATCTGTTTGAAGAAACGCTTTATCAGCGAATCTTTTTTGCCTTCGGCAAGTTTGTTTTTTCCGTTTTCAGCAAGCCTTTTTTCGGCTTCAGCCGAGGAAAGACCTTCGCGAGAGCTTTTTGTTTCTACTAAAACATCTTTTATCTCGCTGCAGTAGTATTTCATTTGCACTCCTCCAAATGCAGTTTTTTAGGTACAACTGTCAGGGCAGGCAACAAAAAGACCCATGGACAGGCACCGCCTATCCATGAGTCTGGTCATTTAATACAAGCCAGACGGAAACCCGCCATGCATGTTGACTTGAAACGCCGAACGCGGCGCTGACTACTCCCTCACGGAATTTCTTGTATTTTAGCATTTCCCGTTGCTTTTGTCAAGACAGAGCGGTTTTCAGTTCTTCATATATTTCAATTATACGGAATTTCAGTTTATAGCTGCCATCCTGTGCAGTTATAAGCTTTGCATTTTTTTCTGAAAGTATGGAAAAAGCGTCCTCATCCTCGACTGAGGTCATGCAGAGAGGCGGAAATACAACGCACCACCAGTTATGTCCTTTTCCTTCGCCAAGGATTATTTGCAGAGAAACATATTCACCCGCAGGAAGAGCAAATCCGTCATAACTTCTTGTAGGATAGTGTTCTCGGCAGAGTTTAGCCCTTACCGGATAGTATTTGCCTGAGCGCATAAGGCTTTCCCTTGCAGCTATGCAAAGATCCGGTATGGAACTTGAAATGACCGCCTCGGCTTCGGAAAGATTGCTGACTCCATCAAGCTTAGGGGCAAGCTCGGAAAGAACCCTGTCGCGAACGTTAAGTTTCGCATTTTGGTCACTTTCACTGTCGGAGTTGGCGATTACATGCAGACGTACAAGCTCCGATGAAAGCCGGTTTTGCTGCGCCTGTGCGATCATGCCTGTAAAAAGCGTCACGCACAGGGCAAACAAAAGGGATATTTCCCATATTTTAAGATTTCTACGCATAAACAAAAACCGCCTTACCAAATTGTACGGCAAGGCGGCCTCGTATGGAAACAGAAGGATTATTTGCAGAATGCAAAGCTGCGGCATTGGCAATGCCGGTCGCCCCGACGTACTGAAGATATTATCGTCACAGCGGCACTAATTTAAACAGCAAACGCAAAAAAGTTAAATTTCAAGGCGATTTTGAGGTTTTGCAAGGAATACATCGCTGTATTGCAGAGCAAGATAAGAGCGTGCCGCAATTGCTTTGTCCTCGCTGTCAAAAATACCGAATACGGCGGAGCCAGTACCTGTCATAAGTGCTCCAAGTGCACCGAAATCAAGCAAAGTGTTTTTTATTGAGGGAATATCATCCGGTTTTGCCGGCAGAACATTTTCAAAGACGTTGTAGAGCCTGAGACATATGCCTTTCAGGTCGCGGCTTTTCAGGGAATTTATAATTCCCTGCGTGTCGGGGTGATATTTTATGGAGCAAAGGTCAAGCCGTGAAAAAAGTTCGGGCGTTGAAACGGAAAAGCGCGGCTTTGCTATAACAAAAAAACAGTCCGGAATCTGTGGCAGCTGCGTCAGTATTTCGCCTCTGCCTTCGGCAAGGGCAGTTCCGCCAGCAATGCAAAATGGTATATCAGAGCCAAGACTGCCGCCGAGATCTTCAAGCTCTCGCAAGGTCAGAGGATTACCGGTCAGACTGTTGAGAGCGCGGAGAACGGCGGCCCCGTCAGAGGAGCCTCCGCCCATTCCGGCACAGACCGGTATGCGCTTTACTATACCTATATCTGCACCATGGTTAGTCATTCCCGCCTTTGCAAAAAAGGCTTTTGCCGCTTTGACGGCTATATTCCTGTCATCTCGCGGGAGATAGTGCAGATTGGTGCCGACACTGACCGAACTGTCGCTGCGAAGGGTCACCGAAATGTCATCACAGAGTGATACCGTCTGCATAACCATGCGCATATCATGGTAACCGTCCGGACGCCGCGCCGTAACGTCAAGCGAAATGTTCAGTTTAGCATAAGCTTTTTCGGTTACGGTGCTGATACGCATACACTCCTTTCCGGCAAGTTTGCGGTTAAGTGCAGGGACGGCTGTGCGGATTATTTAAGCTCAAATAAAAGCGGCATCAAATCCGTTCCGGCACTGACATAATTTCCCTTGAGACCGTTTGCCTCGGAATAGGGAAGTCCGGATTTTGTATCGAAACGACTGTCATATATTATATATGGAACAGGATCTCCGTCATGCTGGCGGTTGCTTGTGAGGGTTTTATGGTCGCTGAGAATCAGAATTCTGAAATCTTCGCCGACGGAAGCTAAAGCTTCGCAAAGGGGGCTGACGATTCGGCTGTCCAGCCACTCTATAGCCTGTATTTTTCCTTTAAGATCCCCGCAGTGGGTGCATTCGTCCGGCCCTTCAAGGTGAACGGCGACAAAATCCCGCGTTTTGAGAGCGTCAAGAGCAGCTTGAACCTTGCCTTCGTAATTTGTGTCGACTTCTCCGGTGGCGCCATCCACCATGATTACGTCCAGTCCGGTCAGTCTTGCTATGCCGTGGCAGAGGGGAACGGCGGATATAACGGCGCCTGTTTTCCCGTACTGCTCGGAAAAACACGGGAGCTTTGCAGCCGTACCTTCCGCCCAGAACCATATGGCGTTGCCCGGAAACTTTCCTTCGTTTCTTCGGCGAACGTTGAAGGGATGATCATGAAGAAGTTCGTTTGCCTTTTTCATCAGATCTATCAAAATTTCAGCATTGGCACAGCCCTTAGGGAGAATCGACATAACAGGTTCACCTATATGGTCATGCGGAGGGGCAAGTTCAAGCCCTCTGATATCCGTATGCTTTTGAACAGCTATATGGCGGTATGACTCTGTCGGATAAATTTTCATTCCGGCATCGTCCGCAAGAGACTTAAACTCTGGATGGTTGAAAAGATACTCCACCAGTTCAACGCCCTGTTTTTCGCAGAGTCCGCCTGCCGAATGCGACAAGATTTTCTTTTCTTCAAACGGAACAGAATCATCGTCAGTAAGTGTGATGTTGTTGCAGCGATAAGCTGCGTCGCCGGGCGAGAGGGAAATGCCTTGTGCGGCAGCTTCAAGCGGAGCTCTGCCGGAATAGCAGCTGTGCGGATCACAGCCGAAAATCGAAATTATTGCCGTGTCGCTTCCGGGAGGGAAACCTTCCGGCACGTTGAGCACGCTGCCAAGAATGCCGCGAGCGGCAAGACTGTCGATAAAAGGCTTGCGGGAAGCCTCAAGAGGTGTGCGCCCGCCGAGTTCCGGTACAGGGTTATCGGCCATTCCATCGCCGATTACAAGAATGTATTTCATATTGCAATCCTTTCGTCAGCGCTGTTAAGCGGAATATGTAAAAATTATTCACAGTCATTATCCAATAAAACTTTTTTGTTGAAAAGAAACAATATATATTTTTTGGTCAAAACGTACAATGCAAACAAAATTTTTAGATTATGGCAAAAGAGTACAGAATAAAGACAATAAATTTGGTGCAATTTTACCATTTGACTTTATAAAAGTCAGTGCTATTATTGGTGCATACATAGCAGAAAAGAGGGATTATATGACCCCTATAGAAATATTGAACAAAATAGTTGAAGCCGAAAGCAACGCCCGTGAGATTTATAATGAAGCGGACTCTCTTAGAGAGGGGTTTGACAGCTATGTAAATGAACATATCGAGAAACTTAAAAAGGATTACTATGAGAGAGCCGAAAAGGCAATCGCCGAAGCAAAAGTGAGTGAAGCTGCGCGCGCCGATGCCGAGATTGCGGAGCTCAATGCAAAGTTGCAGGCAGAGCTTGAAGACGCCAAGAACCGCTATGAAAGGGAGAAGGACGCCATCGTACAGAAAATATTCAAAATGGCGGTGGATGTTGATGCTTAAATCACGCATGAAATACGGCGCTATGGCTGCAAAGGTTATGACGCTGTACGGAAAGTTGCTTAAAGATGAAGATTGGCGGCGTCTTTATGAATGCAGGACTGTTTCGGACGTCTATTCTTTCCTTAGAAACCATGACGGCTGGAGCGGCACGATGTCCGCCCTGCCGCCGGCTCCGCAGCCTAAAGTGCTTCAAACTGCCATACGGAAGGAATTATACAGAGATTTTGAAAAACTGTATAATTTTTCGGCTCTTGAAGATAAACGCTATCTTAGATTTGCACTTCTTCAGACGGAATATGAGTGCATACTTTCTGCGCTGAAAGAAAAGTGCTCTTATGAGCCTTTGTCAAAGATGGGAACAGTTCCGGACTTCATACGGAAACATAGCTCTGTTGATATAGATGCGCTGGAGCAGAGCGGAAACTTCACATCCGTTCTCGCGGCGGTAAAAGGCAGCGTATATGAAAAGCCTCTTTCCGGGCTTAAAACAGAACCGGAAACGGGTATGCCCAATTACAGGGAAGCAAGCGTACTTTTGGAGAATGTGTGTTTTAAATCCACATTTTCTTTCCTGTCAAGAAAATATACTGGGATGGGAAGGAAAAAACTGGAGGAACTTATTGGAACGGAAGCCGATATACTGAATATTCTGAACATAATCAGACTTCAGCGTAGTTTCCGCTCATCCCTTGAAAGGGCGGATGATTTGCTTATTCCTGTTTCATACCGGCTGAAGCCTGAATTTTTTCATGCTCTTCAGGGCGCAAAAAGTGAGGATGAGGTAATTGAGCTTCTGAGAAAATCACCGTTTGGGGAATACTTTACGGGGATAGACTTATCAAACAATATAGAAAACTTATATTATAAAACAATGGAAAAACTTTGCAGGAAGCTGATCAAGTCTGCAGAGCCGGATCTTGGGATGGTGCAGGCATACTTGATACTTAAAGAGTTTGAGTGCAAAAAGCTGATGAGGGTCATCGAAGCGATAAATGCGGGAATTGATCCTAAAAGCGCGGTTTAACCTATAAATTTGCGACCGCGAAAGGGAGGTAATATGCAATGTCGGTAGAAGCAATGGCCATGGCCACGATATCGGGACCAGAAAAAATGGTCAATACCGCAATACAAAGCCTCGTTATTAACAGAGATTTTCATCCCGAAAATGCTGTAAAGCTGCTTTCGGGAGTTAAAGAGCTTGTACAGTTCGACTCGCCGAATCCATATTCGGAATCCCTTGCAAAATCGCTGGCGCTTATGTCGGGAATGGGGATTGCGCCTGACTACAGTGATTTTACGCATTCGGAAATCGAACTAAAGAGTGTTTCAGACTATTTGGAGAATTTGTCATCGTGGTTTTCCGCGGTAAGAAATGAGAGAGAAGAAAAGAGTCTTACCGCAAGGAATAATAAGCTGGTTGTGGAACAACTCGGGCACTTCAGCAGTTTCAATGTCGAACTTGGCGACCTTTTTGCAATGAAGTATCTCAAGTTCCATTTCGGAAGAATCCCCTCGGAAACATACAAAGAATGTATGAAAGTGGTAGACAGTAGACCGGATGTGTACTTTGTAACTTCCGGCAGATCTGAAAACTGGGTATACGGGGCATATTTCGCGTTTCCACAGTCTTATACCCAAATCGAGTCCATTTTCTCATCGCTTGGTTTTGAACGGATACACATTGATGTTGAGGGAAATGTAAGAACCACTGCTAATGAAACTATTGAGCGCCTGAACGCCGAAACGGACGAGGCGGAGAAGCGCGTTGCGGAAATCAACAGAGAGATTGAGGAGAAAAAGGCTTCCGAAAGCAGTAGATTACTTTTATATTACTCTTGGCTGCGGTATATGAGCGATTCGTTCGACATGCGCTCATATGCGGGAAGACGTCACGGCAGATTTTATATTATAGGATGGATACCGAAAGCGGATTCAGAAAAATTTGTTAAAGAATGCGAATCAATTTCAGGAGTTGCCTGTTTCCTTACTGAACCGAATGAAGTAAAGGATACTCCCCCGCCGGTGAAATTTAAAAAGGGATTTTTCTCCGACATATATCAGCCTTTCCTCGAGATGTACGGGCTTCCCTCTTACGGAGAAATAGACCCGCGCCTGTTCATGGCGCTTACCTATACACTTATTTTCGGGATAATGTTCGGCGATGTCGGACAGGGATTTGCCCTCGCCGTTATAGGATTTCTTTTGTGGAAACTGAAGAATATTTGGCTCGGTCGAATTGTCGGAATATGCGGAATATCGTCAATAGTTTTTGGAATGGTATATGGCAGTCTGTTCGGAAACGAAGAGATACTTCCGTGGGGATTCAAGGTCCTTGAGAACGGCAATACCATGAGAATACTCCTTATAGCTGTTGCGCTCGGTGTTGTGCTGATAGCAATATGCATGATTATGAATATGATAAACGGCATAAGGCAGAAAGACATCGGGAAAATACTGTTTTCACCGAACGGCGTGGCGGGATTTGTTATATATATAGGGCTTGCCGTCGCTGTTGTATTGAAATTTGCCAAAGGGCAGAACGTTTTTACGGCTCCGTTTATTATTTTCATAATAATAATCCCGCTATTCTTACTTTTCGCGGCGACCCCTCTTACAAAGCTGATAAAGGGAGAAAAGGACTGGATGCCCGAATCTGTGGGTATGTTTTTTGTTGAAGGATTTTTTGACCTGTTTGAAATGTTGCTGTCATATGTTTCCAACACAGTTTCTTTTCTCCGTATAGGGGCTTATGCAATCAGCCATGCTGGTATGATGATGGTTGTTTATCTGCTTTCGGGCGGAACAAACATAGCCGGGATTATATTCGGCAATATACTTGTAACCGGACTTGAAACAATGCTTGTCTGCATTCAGGTTTTGCGTCTTGAATACTATGAGATGTTCGGGCGCTTTTACACCGGCGGCGGAGTCAAGTTCAGTCCGAAAGTAATAGACTATAAGACCGCAGAATTATAAAGGCGGCTTATTTTAGGAAAACAACAGAAATTCTGGAGGTAAACATCATGAAAATCCTTCTTACGGCTATTGTAATGTTTTTAGTTGTAGCAGTTCCGCTGACCCTTATTTATTTTCGCGCGAAAAGAGGAAAAAGAAACAAGGCTCCGCTTATAGCAAACCTCTGTTGCTTTTTCGGGTTGCTGGCTTTCGGAGCAGTCTTTCTCTTTACACAATCTGCCGAGGCTGCTGAAGCAGCGGGCGGACTTGCAACGAACGACGGGCTGGCAACAGGGCTTGGTTATGTAGCTTCCGCTCTGGCTGTGGGACTTTCCGGCATTGGCGGCGGCATTGCAGTAGGTTCATCGGCATCAGCGGCCTTAGGTGCACTCTCAGAAAATGACAGCATTCTCGGAAAATCCCTCATATATGTCGGACTTGCCGAAGGTGTTGCGCTCTATGGTCTTCTTATAGCTTTTATGATTCTTACAAAACTTTAATTGTCCGGAGGAGGCAACACTATGAGGATGTTTGCCGTGTCCGATGACGCTGACGTGCTGACCGGTCTGCGCCTTTCCGGAATTGAAGGCAGGCTTGCTTTGGATAGGAAACAGGCTGAAGCTTGCGTAAGCGAGGTTGTGGCAAATCCCGATATTGCAGTGCTCCTTATCACCGAAAACTGTGCGGCGTTTATTCCTGATAAGGTGAAGGAACTCAAGCTGAATTCACAAATTCCTCTGGTTGTGGTGATACCGGGCATCGGCGGTTCGAAGCGCGGAAAGGATTCGATTACGGGCCTTATCAGAGAGGCGATAGGGATAAAAATTTAATTACCTTAAACGGTAATTTTCCATTATGCACATGGAGGTTTCGACACAATGCCTATGCAGGACACTGAAAAAAAGCTGGAGGCTTTTACAGATACTATAATTGCGCAGGCCATAGAGGAAGCACATGGAATAACAGAGGAATTGCGGCGGAAGCAGGAGGAACTTATCAAGAACGCTGAAGCCGAAATTGCGGAAGAAACGGAAAGGTACCAGAAAGCGGCTGTCGCGGAGATAAAGGCCGCTGAGGAACACAGAATAAGCGCGCAGAGAAACAAAAACAAGCATGCCATTTTAGAGTACCGCGAGGCGTGTGCGGTTGAAACGTATAAAGAAGTTGCGGACAGGATAAAACAGTTTACAGCTTCCGACGAATATCTTTCACATCTTAAAAAGCTGCTTAAAAAAGCAATTGACGCTTTGGGATATGGATTTTCTGCTGAAGTTTACTTGAGGGAAGAGGATATGCATTTTGCAGATGAACTTCTCGCCTCGGTTTCAGGTGTAAGCCTTGCCTTCTGCGAAGGGGATTTTTCACTCGGTGGTCTGCGCCTCGTCTGCCCGTCCATGGGAAAGCGTATAGATATGAGCTTTGATACCGCGCTTAACGACATGATCGGGCATTTTACGGAACTTACGGGCCTGAACATTGGCGAATAGAAGTTTTCATGGTACAGGCGGAATGGTACAGGCAAACCGGTCGCTGTCCGAGAGTTTCGCAGGCAAATGATATATCTCCGAACGGGAGGTTAAGTTAATGAGTACAAACAACTATTATATATACGGCGTCAACGGTCCTGTTATAACAGTGCGCGGAGGCAGAAGCCTTCCTATGATGAGTCTTGTGTATGTAGGAGACTACAAGATTCCGGGTGAGGTGGTCAGCGGAAGCGGCGACACTACAATTGTACAGGTTTACGAAGACAGCTCGGGACTTGGAAAAGGTCAGCCGGTTTTTCCCACCGGAAAGCCTATGTCGGTTCTTCTTGGGCCTGGTATGATATCGAACATATATGATGGTATTGCAAGGCCGCTCCGCAGAATTGAAGAAATGGCCGGATGCTTCATAACAAAGGGCATAACACTTCCGGCACTGGATTTGGAGAAACTGTGGGATGTCAAAATTGATGTCAGGGAAGGTGACGAGGCATCAGGCGGGATGGTTTTTGCCAGAACAAAGGAATCGGAGGCAGTTGAACACCGTTGCATGGTGCCGCCAAATGTCAATGGGAAATTTGTAGACGTAAAACCTGATGGACAATATAAGGTTACGGACATTATAGCATATGTCGCGGACGAAAGAGGAAAGAAAACTCCTCTTTCTCTTGCACAGGAATGGCCGATACGCCGTCCGCGTCCCTGCAAAAAAAGACTGCCTATCACGAGACCCCTTGTTACCGGACAGCGCGTTATTGATACGCTTTTTCCAGTAGGCAAGGGCGGATGTGCCGCAATTCCGGGACCTTTCGGCGCCGGCAAGACAATGGTTCAGCATCAGCTTGCAAAATGGTCAGATGCCGATATTATAGTTTATCTCGGCTGCGGAGAGCGCGGAAACGAGATGACTCAGGTGCTTGACGAGTTTGCAGAGCTTAAAGATCCGCGTACGGGACACCTGCTTATGGAGCGCACGATACTTATTGCAAATACCTCCAATATGCCGGTTGCCGCCCGCGAAGCGTCTATATATACCGGAATGACAATAGCAGAGTATTATCGAGATATGGGTTACCATGTTGCACTTATGGCGGACTCAACTTCTCGCTGGGCAGAGGCATTGAGAGAAATTTCCGGACGTCTTGAAGAAATGCCAGCGGAAGAAAGCTTTCCGGCATATCTGCCTTCCCGCCTTGCCGGATTCTATGAGCGTGCAGGCTACATGGAAACACTTTCAGAATCTGAAGGTTCGATAACCGTAATAGGCGCGGTTTCACCGCAGGGAGGCGATTTTTCGGAGCCGGTTACCCAAAACACCAAGCGCTTTATCAGAACGTGCTGGGCGCTTGACCGCAGTCTTGCATATGCAAGACATTTCCCTTCTATTAACTGGAATACTTCGTATTCTGAGTATTTTACGGATATAAAGGATTGGTATGAGGAAAATTTTGGAGCGGGATTTACAAAAATGCGCCAGCAGGTTATTGATATTCTGGGGCAGGAAAGCTCGCTGATGGAAATAGTCAAGCTAATTGGCTCGGATATCCTGCCGGATGACCAGAAGCTTATTATAGAGATTGCAAAGGTTATCAGGCAGGGGTATTTGCAGCAGAACGCCTTCCACAAAACGGACACATATATGCCGCCCGAAAAACAGATGGTTATGCTTGAAGTAATCCTTTACCTTTATGAAGAGGCTAAAAAGCTTACTGCTAAGAACATTCCTCTTAACCAGCTCGCGGCGAC
>JAAYWX010000345.1 GCA_012516225.1 Clostridiales bacterium | reverse complement strand
GTTTTGGATGTATATTGTGCAATAATGGATTTGTCATTGATGGGTGGCAATTCCCATCCTGCATCTAAGCGTATCTGAGTAGCCTCTTTGCTTGATGAAATAAAGGCAATAAATTTTGCAGCCTCATCAGCTACCTTACTATCTTTTTTTATAACATAACCGTTCGAAAAAAAGTGCGTGGCTTTTTGTTTATGGCCCGGTTCTACGGCAACATCCCAATTAAAATTACAATCGCGTACGAAATCCGGGAAAACCCAACAGCCGGTAACAATCATGCCCAGACGTCCGGATTTAAAAAGATCCCAATCAGCGTTAGGCACGCGCTCAAGTTGTGTAGGAGTAGGCATTACGTTAATTTTGTTCTGCATATCTATCATATACTGCAAAGCTTCCACATTAGCCGGAGTATCCATTGTGAAAGATTTTCCGTCAGCGCTGATTAAGCTCCCGCCGTTTTGCTTGGAAACCTTGTAAAATTCGTTGTAGGAAAGCGAATGATAATAGCCATAAATATCTTTCCCAAGCGCGCGTATTTTTTTGGCGGCATTCATGGCATCTTCCCCTGTCCACTCATCGGTTGGATAGGCTACTTTCGCTTTGTCAAACAAATCCTTATTATAGATCAGCAACACGGTGGAAAAGCTGTCCGGAACGCCGTATTGTTTACCGTCAGCGTTGAATGCTTTCAGGGCTGTCTGGTTATATGCGGAAGTATCAATGCCCTGTGACTTAATGATGTCGTCAAGCGGCATCAAAGCGCCTTTTTTCGCATAAGGAACAAAATTTTCATAGTTCAGTTCAAACACATCCGCAGCCTTTCCGCCTGCCACCTTGGTTGTCAGTTGGGTGAAATAGTCATTATAGCCATAGGACTGCATTTTGATGGTGACATTCGGATGTATCTTTTTGTAGGCGTCAATCATTTTTTGCAGATACTTTTCATTGTCACCAGATCCGGAAAATTGGTCAAATGTAATGAGAACCGGTTTGGTGGATGCGGAATCTGCGCTGTTCGGTGCGGTACCTGACTGCGCCGTCGTATTGGAAGCGGGCGTGGTAGAGCAAGCACTGACAGTAAGCATCATGATCAAAATAAGGCTCACAATGGATAATCGTTTTTTCATGGTAATTCCTCCCAATCTTATTTATGTTAATTTTTAGGTGCCTTAATTTTCAATATATAATAATTGAAAGGGGTGGCAATCGCTGTTTGCGCTTTCAAAAAGGTTACACATGCTTTGCCGGCGCTGTAACCTTTTTATATTGCCTCCTTCTCCGCAGGGCTGTTCAAAAACTTTACGGAACCACGTTCTACGATGTTCACCGGCATGATTTCCTCTTGCTTTGTAAGTTTTGGATTTTGAATACTGTTAAACAGTAACTCCATAGCCCGCTCACCCTTACGGGATATATCTTGATGTACGGTGGTTAACCCAGGCGTCAAATACTTTGTAATTTGCAGATCATCGAATCCGATGATAGAAATATCGTCCGGTACATGAATCCCATGTTCATAAAAGGCTTTCATTGCACTAATTGCGAGAATATCAGCTGTTGCTACCACAGCCGTAGCCTTTATATTCGACTTACATAATGCTTCCGCAAGTTTCACACCATCTTCATAGTCGATTTTTCCTTCAAATACATTTCGGTCGCTAAAGGTAAGCCCATACTCCTCTAACGCCTCACGATAACCTTGCAAGCGCTGCTTCATAACACCGTTTTCTTTTATCTCACCGCAAAAAAATGCAATATTGCGGTGACCATGGTCAATCATATATTTTGTAGCGAGATAACTGCCATAGGCATCGTCAATACGAATACTGTGGTAATAATGGTCATTGCAGTAACTATCGACCAACACAATTGGAATTTGGGACTTCTTCATTTCCTGATAAAAACTGTTAGGATATATCCCAATTACGATGATACCATCAAGATTGCGTTCTTTGGCAAGCGTCAAATAGTTTTCGTTGGTATCTGACGCTGAAATCAAGACATGATAGCCCTGCAATCGCGCACGGTACTCGATACTGCCTAAAATTTCACTATAAAAATTATTCTCAAACATCAGACGGTCGCCTTTTTCCGTCTGTGGTACTACCACACCAATCAGTTTCGAATCACCGGCAATCAGGCTGCGAGCGGATAAATCAGGCACATAGTCAAGTTCGGAGATTACACTCCAAACACGTTGTTTTGTGTCCTCGGAAATGGATTTTTTATTGTTAAGTACATAGGATACTGTCGCGGGAGAGACCCCCGCTTTTCGGGCCACTTCTTTAATTGTTACTTTTTTTTTCATAAATTCATTCGCTCCGTTTAATCGATTAAACATTTAATAATTCTATAATAGTCGCTAAAACAGGCAAAGTCAAGTAATTTATTATAAAAAAATTCAACACACGTAAAAACTATTGACATATTATTATTTTAGAGATATATTTTATGTGCAATCCATTTGAAACGATTAAACAAATAAGAAAGGATTCGATCTGATGCATGAAAGGAATATGACCGTCGGGAATCAAATGGTTTCTCTAC
>JAAYWX010000344.1 GCA_012516225.1 Clostridiales bacterium | reverse complement strand
GGATCGCGTATAGCTCCGCCGATGCATGTTGCCGCTCCGCCGAAAGGTTCAATTTCTGTCGGATGGTTATGTGTTTCATTTTTAAACAAAAGCAGCCATTTTTCCGGACCTTGTTCCGTTTCCACGTCGATTTTGACAGTACAGGCATTGACTTCATCGCTTTCATCGAGTTTATTCAATTTTCCGTCTGCCTTTAAATATTTTGCCGCCAAAGTTGCTATGTCCATAAGGCATATGGGTTTTGAAACGGCAAGTTTTTCCCGCGTTTCGAGATATCTGTTCCATGCTTTGTTTAAAGTTTTGTCCTCGAATTTCACGCTGTCTATGACGGTGTTGAAAGTGGTATGGCGGCAGTGATCCGACCAGTATGTGTCAATCATCCGTATTTCGGTTATAGTCGGGTCCCGCTTTTCGGATATAAAATAGTCACGACAGAAACGCAGATCTTCAATGTCCATAGCAAGACCCATTTCGCGCAAAAAGTCCTCCAGTTCGGAATCTTTCATGGAGCAAAACCCGTGGAGCACTTTAACCTCTGAAGGTATATCATATTTTGTTTCGAGGGTTTCCGCAGGCTCAAGGGAAGCCAGGCGCGATTCGACTGGGTTTATGACATAGTTTTTGATAGCTTCAATCTCCGAATCTGTCAGGCTGCCGCGGAGAATATATACCTTTGCGGTTCTGACCAAAGGTCTCTCGCCCTGTGACACGATTTGTATGCACTGCGCGGCAGAGTCCGCTCTTTGGTCAAATTGCCCCGGCAGATACTCAACGGCAAAGACAAAACACCCATCCGTATCTTTAAGGGTATCTGACGCAATATCAAGCTGTGGTTCGGCAAAAACGGTATATTTGCAGCGCTCAAAAAGCTCCGGAGATATATTTTCAACATCATACCGATTGACAATGCGCAGATTTTCAAGCCCGTTTATTCCAAGGAAGTTGCGTATATCGGCGCACATAGACTTAGCTTCAAGAGCCTCAGAATTTTTCTTTTCAACATACAGCCTGTAAACCACTAATTCAAGCCTCCTTGTTAATTGCCTTAAGCGCGCTCCGGCCTATGTCTTTCCGGTAAAATGCGTTCTTAAAATGTATCTGTCTTACCGCAGCATATGCTCTGCCGATTGCGGTTTCAAGGCAGTCCGATTTTGCGGCGACTCCGAGAACACGTCCGCCGTTTGTGAGGAGCTTTCCAGAGTCGAGCTTCACACCCGCAAAATATATCTCCGTTTCTTCAGGCAATTGGGAAGGAACAGTTATTTCAAAGCCTTTTTCGTATTTTTCCGGATAACCTTCGGAAGCCATAATTACACAGCAGGCGGAACCGTCTGAAAATTTTACTTCCGTTTTTGCAAGTGCACCGTCCCTTGTTGCCAACATTATGTCAACCAAATCACTCTCCAGAAGTGGAAGGACAACCTGCGTTTCGGGGTCGCCGAAACGGCAGTTGTATTCGATTACTTTTGGTCCGTCTTTGGTTAACATAAGTCCAAAGTACAGGCAGCCTTTAAAGGTTCGTCCTTCGGCGTTCATAGCATTTATTGTAGGAAGAAATATTTTTTCCATGCACTCTTTTGCTATATCATCCGTATAATAGGGATTTGGGGCGACCGTACCCATTCCGCCGGTATTAAGGCCTTCATCATTATCAAACGCCCTTTTGTGATCCATGCTTGAAATCATAGGAACGACGGTTTTTCCGTCCGTAAAGGAGAGCACGGAAACTTCGGGGCCTTCGAGAAATTCCTCAATAACGATTTGTGAACCGCTTTCACCGAAAATTTTATCGTGCATAATGGAGCGGACGGCATTTTGAGCATCCTCGCGCGTCCGGGCAATGACGACGCCTTTTCCGAGAGCCAGACCATCAGCCTTTATAACAACTGGAACAGCGGCTGTTTCAAGGTATTTCAGCGCCTTGTCCATATCTGTAAAGACTTCGTATGCAGCGGTCGGAATACCGTATTTTTTCATAAGGTTTTTTGCAAACACTTTGCTTCCCTCAATTATAGCGGCATTTTTTGAAGGGCCGAAACAAGGAATACCCGCTTTTTCAAGTTCATCGACAGCACCGAGGACCAGAGGGTCATCAGGAGCTACAACGGCGAAATCTACAGCTTTGTTTTTTGCAAACTCCACTATTGCAGGGATATCTTTAGCCCCGATTTCAACGCATACGGCGTCGTGCGCAATTCCGCCGTTTCCTGGCAACGCGAAAATATCCGTAACCTTTGTGCTCTGTTTCAGCTTCTTTATTATGGCGTGCTCTCTTCCGCCGCCGCCTATAACCATTATCTTCATGGCATACCTCCGGTTTTCAATGATGAAAAAGTCTTATGCCAGTAAACGCCATAACCATATTGTTTGCATTGCACTCTCTTATTACGTCTTCATCGCGGACGGAGCCTCCGGGCTGGGCAATGTAGCTGACGCCGCTTCTTTTCGCCCTTACGATATTGTCCTCAAAGGGGAAGAAGGCATCTGAACCGAGGGACACACCCTTAATGCAGGAAAGGTATTCACGTTTTTGTTCATATGTGAGTTTTTTTGGCTGCTCAGTAAAATAACGGCGCCATACGTCATCACCGCGCACATCGTCGGATTCTTCGGAAAGGTAGACATCTATGACATTGTCGCGGACGGCGCGGGGAAGATTTTCGATGAAAGGAAGATTTAGGACCATAGGACTTTGGCGGAGATGCCAATTGTCCGCCTTGCCGACGGCAAGGCGAGTGCAGTGAATACGGCGCTGCTGACCTGCTCCGACTCCGATGGCCTGTCCGTCCGCGGCAAAGCAAACTGAGTTGGACTGAGTGTATTTAAGCGTAATAAGGCTGACCATAAGATCACGAACCGCATAATCGGGGAGATTTTTGTTTTCGGTTACTATATTTTTCAGCACGTCAGCATTTATTTCAACATTATTGCGCCCCTGTTCGAAAGTGATGCCGAACACCTGCTTTATTTCAGTTTCTTCAGGTACATATCCGGCGTCTATTTGTATGATATTGTATGCGCCCTGCTTTTTTGTTTTTAAAATTTCAAGCGCTTCCGGAGTATAGCACGGCGCAATTATTCCGTCTGATACTTCACGCTTTATAATTGAGGCGGTAACAGCGTCGCAGGTATCGCTCAGAGCAATCCAGTCTCCAAAACTGCTCATGCGGTCTGTTCCTCTTGCTCTCGCATAAGCACAGGCAAGCGGGGAGTCATCAAGCCCGTCAATGTCGTCAACAAAGCAGGCATGCTTCAGATCTTCCGGCAGTTTTATGCCCAGCGCCGCACTTGTGGGGCTGACATGTTTAAAGCTTGCCGCTGCACACATTTTAGTTGCGGCTGAAAGCTCCTTTACAAGTTGCCAGCTGTTGAATGCATCAAGAAAGTTGATATATCCGGGACGACCATTCAGAATGGAGATAGGGAGATTCATGCCGTTGCTCATATATATCCTTGCGGGTTTCTGATTTGGGTTACATCCGTATTTCAGTTCAAATTCTTTCATATTTTCCCACCTTTAAGCGTTCCTGTTTATCAGCCGGCTTTCATATGTTCCGCTTTCAATGTCAATAAATCGGACATATAAAGACACTTTATTGTCCGGATTTAGGCTGTTCCAAATGAGATCGGCATATTGGCCGATATCATTTCCTACGGCGACGGTTTCCGGCTCTCCCGAAAAACTGGGCAGTGGATTACCGTTGCCTGCATATGTGTGGATG
>JAAYWX010000343.1 GCA_012516225.1 Clostridiales bacterium | reverse complement strand
TTCGGACCCTCTTGTTCCCGTATCTCAGACGCCCAAGGGAAAGCTTCCGCAGAAGAAACTCGTTGCCACTGCCGCTGCCGGCTACAGCTCCTATGGCAACCAAATCGGCATAGCAACCGGAATTGTGGATGAGATATACCATCCAGGATACAGGGCAAAACATATGGAAGTCGGCGCGGTTATCGGCGCAGCTCCGGCAGCAAACGTACGGAGGGAAAAACCCGTCCCCTCCGATGTCGTTATACTCATCGGCGGCAGAACGGGCCGTGACGGATGCGGCGGCGCTACTGGTTCATCCAAAGCCCATAGCCTTGCATCACTCGAATCATGCGGAGCGGAAGTCCAGAAAGGCAACGCTCCTGAAGAGCGGAAAATCCAGCGCCTTTTCCGCAATCCTGAAGCCTCCCGCCTTATAAAGCGCTGCAACGATTTCGGAGCCGGCGGAGTTTCCGTTGCAGTGGGTGAGCTTGCGGAAGGTCTTGATATAAACCTTGATGCTATCCCAAAAAAGTATGAAGGGCTTGACGGTACGGAACTTGCCATAAGTGAGTCGCAGGAACGTATGGCGGTTGTGGTGGCGAAAGATTATGTAAACCGTTTTATGGAGCTTGCCTCATCAGAAAATCTTGAAGCTACGGTCATTGCTGAGGTAACGGAAAGCCCGCGCCTTACTATGAACTGGAATGGCAAAAAAATCGTAGATATTTCAAGAGAATTTCTCGACAGCAACGGCGCCGGTAAGCACATTGATATAAGCCCTTTGCCTCCGCTGAGCTTCGTCAAACCAATCCCTGCAGATTTTGAAACCGGCATCTGTGATCTTATTTCCGACCTGAACGTCTGCTCAAAGCGCGGGCTTTCCGAACGCTTTGACTCCACTATAGGAGCAGGCAGCGTGCTTATGCCTTTCGGAGGGAAATATCAAAAGACCCCCATTCAGGCAATGGTTCATAAAATCCCCGTTGAGCACGGTAATACCTCCACCTGCTCACTCATGTCTTACGGCTTTAACCCCTATATAAGCGAAAAAAGCCCCTATCATGGGGCCTATCTTGCAGTTGTCGAATCGGTGTCAAAGCTGATCGCGACAGGCGCGGCATTTGAAAACATTTACCTTAGTTTTCAGGAATATTTTGAAAAGCCCCTGCGTGACGGAAAACGCTGGGGAAAGCCTCTATCTGCCCTTCTTGGCGCATTTTCGGCTCAGATGGATCTCGGCATTGCGGCAATAGGCGGAAAGGATTCCATGAGCGGAAGTTTTGAGGACCTTGACGTTCCGCCCACGCTTATTTCATTTGCCGTAACAACGGAGAATGCAGACAATATCATATCTCCGGAATTCAAGGCTGCCAACCATAAAGTCTGCCTTCTAAACCCAGTTTCCGATAATGACGGGCTTCCGGATCCTAAATCATTGATTGAAAACTTCCGCACCGTAACCGACTTTATTCGCAGCGGAAAGGCATGTGCGGTTTACACGCCCGCTTACGGCGGCGTTGCGGAAGGAATTTTTAAAATGTGCATAGGCAACGGTTTCGGATTTACATTCAATGAGGGACTTTCCTTTGACAACATTTTCGGATACCGTTACGGCAGTTTTATACTTGAGTTGACCGACGGCAATACCATCGGGACAGAGCTTGGGCATACGACAGACTCTCTGTTTATAGTTCGTGATAAGGCATCCATTTCGCTTGAAAGCCTTCTTAAAATTTATGAAGAAAAGCTGGAAAGCGTTTATCCGTGCACCATCATAACTGAGGAAAAATACAATGTTCCTTTTGCGTTTGAGCGCAGCGGTCCTGTCATCCGCCCCCGTACTTCTTTTGCCCGTCCAAAGGCATTGATTCCGGTTTTCCCCGGCACAAACTGCGAATATGATACGGCTAAAGCTCTCGAAAAAGCCGGTGCCGAGGCTGAGATAGCGGTGATTAAAAACCTAACCAAAAATGATATATCCCAGTCTGTCGCATACTTTGCCGAAAGGCTTAAAAACTCGCAGATGGTCATAATTCCGGGCGGCTTTTCCGGCGGCGACGAGCCAGACGGAAGCGCTAAGTTTATAACTTCTTTCTTCCGCAGTTCCGCCGTCCGTGATGCTCTCGAAAAGCTTCTTTATTCGCGTGACGGGCTTATGCTCGGCATATGCAACGGCTTTCAGGCACTTATAAAACTTGGTTTGGTACCGTACGGGCACATTATTGACACCGATGAAAGTTTTCCAACCCTCAGCTTCAATACGATAGGCAGGCACCAGTCAAAACTTGTCCGTACACGAATTTCATCAAACCTTTCTCCGTGGCTTCTTAATACAAAAGTCGGAGAAATATATACCGTTCCCGTTTCCCACGGCGAAGGCCGCTTTCTCTCAAGTGCCGAACTCGTAAAAAAACTCGGCGAGAACGGACAGATTGCTACCCAATATGTTGATTTATGCGGAAATCTCACACAGGATATCATGTATAATCCTAACGGCAGTATTTGCGCCGTTGAAGGCATAACTTCTCCGGACGGACGGATATTCGGCAAGATGGGCCATTCAGAACGAATAGGCCGAGGACTTTATAAAAATGTGGGCGGGCTTTACGATATGAAGCTCTTTGAATCCGCAGTCGAATATTACAGATAATCTCAATTTATAAAAATATTTATACCATATATTGCCCGCTTTCAGCATAAGCGGGCAATATTTTGCAAATTGCTTTATATTGCAACATTCTTCTTGCGTTGACAATATAGATACAATGTGTTACAATTTGGTTACGTTACTGTGAAAGGTTTTAATAATGCAAAAGAAAGGACAGAGAATATATGACAGCAGGAAAAAACGCCATTCTCGAATACAAGGGCCGCCCTCTCCGCCGCAAGGATAACATTATATATTTTGGGAGCATGTCAGACAAATATATAATTCTTCTTCAGATTCTGGAAACAAAAAAGGTAAAAGATCTTGATGTTGCCACCAAAGTTTCCGTACAGCTGCAGCTTACCGATCCCGACATAAAATCACGCGACCGTGTAGTTAAAAAAAGCGAAAAAAACAGTCTTTACGCAGCGATGGACGTTGCTTCTGTCTGGCTTGACAGGGCTTTGGCTCAATAAGTACTTAGTTTTCATTCAAAATTCTTTGGGGAAACATAACCCATGCAAAAAATCTCGAAAGGATCACAATGAAATTTATCAAGTTCAAAATCGCAGCAGTTGCAGCCGCGCTTTTAGGAGCGCTTTCAGTTTCGGCTTACGCAGTTAGCATCGGCGGTGCAAGAGTAAAGGCAGATGTGCTTAACCTTCGCAGCGCCCCATCAACAAATGCCGCCGTAATGGACACAGTTTCGAGAGATTCCGTTGTCGTGGTCGGTGAAAATGTCAATGACAGTTGGTACAAAGTTGTATACCGCGGTACAACAGGCTATATGGCCTCGGAATTCCTCGATTTCAGTGAAAATCTTGAAGGGGATTTCGGTACCGGAAAAATCTATGGAACGGATGTCCGTATACGTGACGGTGCAAGCCTCTTTTCCAATGTTATAGGTTCCTTTGACAGCGGAACAGAGATGCGGATTTTAGGCGTATATAAAAACTGGTACAAGGTAAAGTACGGAAATATTATAGGTTATGTGTACAGCGACTACTTTGCTTTAAACGGCGGCGTTTCATATTCCGAGGAAGGGCAGAAAATAGTTGAAACCGCAATGAAATATATAGGTGTCCCTTATGTGTGGGGCGGAACGACAACAAGCGGATTTGACTGCTCCGGGCTTGTTTACTATGTCTAGAAAGAATGCGGCTACAACATTGACCGAACGGCGGCAACAATTTACAATGACGGAATATCCGTCGGGATAAACGAGCTTCAGGCTGGTGATGCGGTATGCTTTTCCTCTGCCTCCCAATCCGTAGGTCATGTAGGGATTTATATAGGCGATGGACAGTTTATTCATGCAAGCTCAGCTTCCGGACGCGTCATTATAAGTGACCTTAATGCAGATTATTACGCCTCTCATTATGTTGGAGCAAGACGGCTTGTATAGGTCAAAAGCAAATATGTAAGTATATTTTTTAAGCCCTGATGTGATTTTTTCATATCAGGGCTTGATTTCTTAACAATTTAGGTGCATTATAGGAGTAATGCGTATCTGGTTCGGACTTTTCCGCCCGATATGCAAGCATATCTCGCCGCGCGTGACATACCTGCTCAAACGGAGGCTATTATGGATTTTATCAGAGTCTTTAACGCTTATTTCAGCCCTTCAGGCACAACGAAGAAGATTGCTTCTTCTATTTCAAGCGTTATTTCCGATACCGTAACCGCCGTTGATTTTCTTCTTTCCCCTCCCGCTGAAACCTTATCATTTGGTGAAAACGATGTCCTCGTAATCGGTATGCCTGTTTTTTCCGGCAGAATTCCTCAAGTCTGCGTCCCTTACATAAAAAATCTCAATGGTAACGGATCTCCCGCCATAGCGGTTGTCGTATATGGAAACCGCGCTTATGACGATTCTTTGCTTGAGCTTTGCGACCTGCTTGAAAATCAGAACTTCCGCGTTATCGGCGCCGCCGCTTTCATTGGCCAGCACTCTTTCTTCAATGATGTGGCAGCCGGCCGTCCCGATAACAGCGATTTTTCTAAGATTATCCAATTTGCTTCTGTTTGCTCTCAGAAACTTGAATCTTTTGAGGGTTTTTCCGGTCATTTGAACATTAAGGGCAACCACCCCTACAAGCCTGCCGCCTATCCTCACATCCGTCCAAAAGTTTCTTCAAACTGCACAAAATGCGGGCTGTGTGCAGGAATTTGCCCTGTTGGTGCGATAGACATTAAAAATATACGCAAAACGGACAAAAACAAATGCATCTCATGCACTGCTTGCATTGCCGTCTGCCCTTCCGGAGCAAGGGCTTTTAAAGGTTTTCCTTTCAAGATTGCAAACAAAGTGTTTATTAAAAAGTTTTCCGCTCGCTTGGAACCGGAATGGTTTACATAGTCTTAAAAAGTCTGAAATCACTTTTTGATTTTAGATTTTTTTTTGCGCAAAAACATTTTCCCATAAAAATGGATATTGTCTTTATGCACAAACAATTTCTTAATTTAACTCGAAAAATTATATTATAAATATGCAATATCTTCTTGCTATTGCCTTAAATGAAGTGTATTATATTCATAATGATTGCATAATTATTCGGTGGTGAGATTAATGGCAAAAGTGTTTATAGCAGGTTCATCGGGAACTACGGGTCTTAGGCTTAAATCCCGCTTGAGGCAGCGAAGCGATGTTGAACTTTTGGAAACAGCCGAAAATCTGCGCAAAGACCCCTCTGAAATAAAAAAAATGATTGACCGCGCCGACTTCGTTTTTCTATGTCTTCCGGACGATGCAGCAAATGAAACGGCAGAACTTGCCAAAGATTCTTCCGCAAGAATAATTGACACTTCAACCGCTCACCGGACAGCAGCTGGCTGGGCTTATGGTTTTCCGGAACTTTCCCCCTCACATAGGGCCGCAATTCAATCTGCAAAATTCACAGCTTCCCCCGGATGTCACGCAAGCGGCATCATAGCCCTTGTTTATCCTCTTATTTCCGCGGGAATACTCTCTGAAGACTGCCCTCTTGCCTGCACTTCAATCACCGGATACAGCGGCGGAGGGAAAAAGATGATTTCAGAATATGAAAATCCCAACCGTTCCCCGGAGTTTGACAGCCCGAATTTATATGGAATGGGACAAAGTCATAAGCATCTGCCAGAAATTGTAAAGCAGTGCGGCCTGAAGTTCCCCCCTGTTTTTACTCCAATAGTATCCGGATATTATTCAGGCATGCTTGTCACAATTCCCCTTCATGCCTCAATGCTGAATGCACCATGTTCGCCAGAGGATATACGGGAAATCTATAGAAAGCATTACGAGCACGGCGGCATGATAAAAGTAAGCGGCCTTGCTCCCTCATCCCTTTATGCAAACACTATGTCGGGACGCGACGATATGGAAATTTTCGTGTCCGGCAGTGAAGGACGTATTTTGCTCTGCTCCCGATTTGACAATCTCGGAAAAGGTGCTTCCGGTGCCGCAATACAATGCTTCAACCTGATGTGCGGAGTTCCTGAGGATATGGGTCTTTGCCGGGGTTAAGTCGTCTTATACAAAAATTTTGTCAGAAATTCATATGGAGGTTTACATAATATGAAATACATTGACGGCGGCGTATGCGCCCCGAAAGGCTTTGTTGCTTCCGGAATATGCTGCGGAATAAAAAAATCCGGAAAAAAAGATCTTGCTCTAATAGTCAGCCAGAAGATGGCCGCGACAGCCGGAGTATATACCAAAAACCTTGTCAAAGGCGCCCCTATTATAGTTACTCAG
>JAAYWX010000342.1 GCA_012516225.1 Clostridiales bacterium | reverse complement strand
GACATCCATTTCAAAAGCTCTGTGTTTTCAAGAGATTCGTTCATATATTGATAGTACTTGTCAACAATGTCGCAGGCAAGTCCGAGCTGGTGTTCGCTCGTTCCCGGATATGCGACGATGGTTTTAGCTTTAGCTTCAGCAGCCTCACGGCTGCCTTCGCTTGAAATGTATTGTGATACTTTGTTGCTAAACAAGCTTCGCTGTACGGCGAAACTCCTGTATGAAGATGTTATGTAAACCGTAAATCCTTCAGACCTTGCCGCCGCAACAAGCTGTTTAAGCGCATCTGCTGCGCGGGAATCGAAATACTGCCCGTTTTCTATATCCGTAAGCTCGGGGATGTAGTCTTCGGGAAGGGGGTTATCCTTATTTACAAGCCTGCATTCCCATGAGGATATATCAATTTCCGGCTTATCCGCATACGGATCCGGAACAGGAGTTGACACCGGCGGTGGAGACGGAAGCGGGGACTGCACTGGTACAGCTTCGACTGACGTGGGGGGTGAAGGCTCCGCACGGAGTACGGAAATATCGGATTTCTTCAGATTAAGGGTAGATCCGAGCAGCAGGGCAAAAGCGGCAAAGAGCAATGATCCCAGTATTCTCCTGAACATCATGTTATTTCATCCTTTGCAGAATTTTACAGTTGTCAAGTGGCACGGTGCTGTTCAGCAACGGAAAGAACAAACCCCAAATTACAGAATGGAATTTATATGCATAATTTTACTACATCTTACGGTAAGAGGCAACGGCTTTGTCTGCCATGATCGGATATTTTTTTAAAATAACGGCAGTCCAGAAGTCTGTCCGCCGCATGTGCGGTAGAAAACTGCCTGAGGGCAGATTAACGCAAGGAATCATCGTGAAAATTTTGATACTGAAGTTAGAATTTATTGATATTAAGATAAAATTGATTTACAATTCCCGTATAATCTCAATCGTCTGTTTAAATTATGGAAGGCAGGCAAAACAAAATGCTTAAAATTTTTCTACGGCCGATGGAAAATGGAAAACTTGATAAAAGAGGCGAGATTTTCAGAAACATAGCCGTACTTGCGGTATTAATAGGGATTTGTACTGCCGTATCAATGGTGTTTAGGCATTTAGGTGCTTCCGAGGCAAACATTGTTATGGTTTACCTTCTTGGAATCTTGCTTTTTTCATATCTTGCAGGAAGCTATGTGTGTAGTTTTTTTGCTTCGCTTGTGGGAGTACTTTCCTATAATTTCTTTTTCACCGAGCCTTATTTTACGTTTTTGGCATACAGCCCAGATTACCCTTTTACTTTTATAATTATGTTTTGTGTTGGCTTGTTTACAAGTATGCTTACTATAAAAATAAAGCATGAAACTTTACTGGCGGAAGAAAGAGAGGAACGCATAAGGGCACTTTATCATATAGGGAGGATATTGCTCGGAGTGAAAAGCAGCACAAATCTTGCAGAAGTGTCAGCTGAAGAACTTTCAAAACAGTTTTCCGCAAGTGTTATAGTGCAGTTTTTCGATTCTGCCGGTACTGTCCGTAACCAGGCTGTTAAAGGGCCGGATGTATTTTCATGCGACAAAGAACGAATTGTATGCTATGAGACGTTGCAATCAGGAAACCCGTGCGGAAGAGGAACAAAGCTGTTTTCAGATGCTTTGGCTTATTATCTCCCAATAGTTAGTCAGAGTGGGGTAGTGGGAATAATAGGAGTTTCTTTGCCTGAGCAAAAAACGCTTACAGGAGTGCAAATGGAATTTTTAGATACCATTGCTACTCAGATAGCCGTCGTTTTGGAACGAGAGACGTTGTATCAACAACAGGAAGAAACTCAGGTGCAGATACAGCGGGAACGACTTCGTTCCGATATGCTCAGAACCGTCTCACATGACCTCAGGACTCCCTTGACAGGCATTATGGGTTCTGCAAGTACGGTTATAGACAACTTTAATACTCTGAATGATGATACAAAAATAGAATTTTTGAACAACATTTACAGCGATGCAAGCTGGCTTAACGACATCGTTGAAAGTATCCTGAATATAACACGTTTTGATGAGGGACGAATAAAGCTGAATATAAATCAAGAAGCGGCCGAAGAAATTGTAGCGGAAGCAGTTAATCATGTGAAAAAACGCACACGGGGACATACTATCGTGACGAATATGCCTTCTGAAATAATACTGCTTCAAGCCGACGGCGTCTTGATAACTCAGGTGCTTATAAATCTTATTGATAACGCCGTAAATTATACTCCGGAAGGAAGTACTATAACAGTTTCATTCGGAAGAACTGAAAACGCTGTAGTATTTGAAGTAAAAGACAATGGATTCGGAATTTCGGAAGAAGATTTTCCTCATATATTTGAAAGGTTCTATTCTCGGCGGGGAAGGTACGGAGGGACGAGCCGCGGATTTGGACTTGGGCTGTCGCTTTGCAAATCAATTGTAGAAGCTCATGGAGGAGAGATATACGCAAGCAATATTAAGCCTCATGGTGCATCATTTAAATTTTATATTCCTGCAAAGGAAGGGAAAAAGAATGAAGCCTCTGATATTAATTGTGGATGATGAAAAAACTATACGAAGTTTTTTAAAAGTGTCGCTTGAAACGCAGAATTACAAATGTGTTGAAGCAGAATGCGGCGCTAATGCCCTTATGCTTGCCGCATCGCACCATCCTGATATTCTGATTTTAGATCTTGGACTTCCAGATATGGACGGAGTGGATCTTATCCGAAAGCTTAGGGAAATATCGCAGATACCCATAATAGTTGTTTCCGCGCGAGGCCACGACAGGGAAAAAGTGGAGGCACTCGATGCGGGAGCCGATGATTATCTTACAAAACCGTTCAGCGTTTCCGAACTTCTCGCACGCATACAAGTTATTTTACGGCATCAATTGTTTTCAAAATCTCCTGAAATGCCGGAAAGCTCTATTTTTAGACTTGGAGGACTTACCGTTGACGGAGAGAGGCGTAGAGTTTGGCTTGATAAAGAAGAAATTCAT
>JAAYWX010000341.1 GCA_012516225.1 Clostridiales bacterium | reverse complement strand
TAATTTATTTATGTTAACTAAATAAATTTTTTAGGGTTTTAAGATAACACTCCACGCCTCTACCAATTCATCGAATCCAAACTTTGCATTGGCTGGACTCGTAGACGGCAGCGGTACTGCCTGAATTTCCGTCTGGCTTTGGCAGTATTTTTTATAAAGCCTGTCAGCAGTTCCGCCATTTGTAAAAATCTTTTTTATGCAGGCGGTACTTGTTATAACTGAAAGATCATTCGGTACAACTTTCCTTATTGTAGAGTCGTCCGAACCCTTAATCTCACAGCTTTGGACAACGTCCCAGAGAGCTATACTGTTTTTAAGAAGCATAGCCCGTTTTTCTTCAGCCGTTTCAGGAATTTCGCAGTTTAAAAGTCTTGCGATTACCCTCCAAAATCTGTTCTGCGGGTTTCCGTAAAAAAACTGTGTTTCTCTCGATTTGACCGATGGAAAAGAGCCCAAAATCAGCACTTTGGAATTTGAATCAAAAACCGGCGGAATTGTATGCAGCATTTTCTCACTTCCCCATTAAATATCCATCAGTAGAGGAACTTCTTTATAAGCAATAAATACGCTATTCCGACAATATTTGCGGCTGTAAAGACCCCGAGATAGCGTAGCGGACGCGCACCTTCGGACTTCATATAAATCCTCAGTGAAATAAGGCTTGCAAGGGAGGCTATAGGAGTTCCAAGACCTCCTATATTAACACCAAGAAGCAGATCTTCCCAGTTATCAGTAAAACCAGAAAGCAGAACTGACGACGGAACATTACTGATAACCTGGCTTGACAGCATTGCCGAAAACAAAGTGCTTCTGTGAAGCATTTCGCTTAAAAACCATCGCACTTCCGGAATATTACCCATGTTTCCCGCAAATATAAAAAAACAGACAAAAGTCAGAAGAAGCGGATAGTCAACCTTTTTAAGCAGACTACGAGAAAAAATCATCATGCACACAAGTACAACGGCTGTTACAAGCAGATAGTCCAGCAGGCGGAAAACCGACAAAACGCAAAGGACGAAAAGTCCCGTATACATGGCAAGTTTTTTGGGCTCTCGTATTTGCTCCCTGCTTTCAAAGTATACTTGGATCGTATCGTTTTTGCAAATCGCTGCCGCAGATGAAATCCCTATCAGACTTGCCAGCACAAGAGGAAATATTGTCTGAAAATACTCCCCTGCGGAAAGTCCATAATATTCGTACAGAAACAAGTCATGGGGATTGCCCATAGGCGTTGCCATACTGCCCAGATTTGCTGCCATTGTCTGCAGTACAACTATCCTTATAAGGGCACTTCTCTTTTCAATCATATCCATGACTATAATTGTAAACGGTACAAAGGCAATAAGCGCAACATCGTTGGTAACAAGCATTGAAGTAAAAAACGGCAGAAGAATAAGTATAAGCGAAAGAATACTAAATTGCTTTTTTCCGGACAGCAGATTATATGCAAGCACCTTGAAAAGGCCGCACTCCTGCATTCCGACCACTACCGCCATAAGGCAGAAAAGCAAGCAAATAACCCGGAAATCTATGTATTCCATATAATTTGCACCGGGTGCGGCAAAAAAGGTCGAAATTATGGCAATCACTGCGCATATACAAAGCATAGGTTCGCTTATAAAAAATTTTTGTACACTTTTTAACAGTTTCATTCTTTCACCCTTATTACCAGATGACCATCGGCATAAAACCGATGGTCATTATCATCCGAAATTGTGCTGTGCAGTAAAATAACATATTATTCATTTAATTGCAACATTTTTAATCAGTGCATAACCAGAACTATTTAATAAATCATTTCAGATTTTGCACTGTTCTTTTTCGACGCTCTTTATCTATAACACATGATATGCGCTTTTTTCGGAAAGCTACAATAAAACAGCCCCTCCGAAGAGGGGCAATTATTTAAACTTTTTTGTTTAGGTCATCATTCTGTAAACCAAATCAATGATCATAATAATGAGGATGCAAATAGACAGAAAATCCTGCAACGTTAATACCGATGCCCCTGCGTTTTTGTTAGGAACTCACACTTTCCTTAGAGTTTCTTCTGTTAGTGCTGCCACCGAAAATGTTTTTGCCGTACACTAAAGTCACCCCTTCCGTTGTGTCAAGTGCTTGTCTGTGCCTGCCTTAATATTTTAACAGATAAGGAAAAAAATACAACAGAAACGGAGTAAAAACTTATCGCATATATCTTTATTATTTTTCTTTTTTTGAACATTTTTTACATCATTTCTTGCTGTGTGTTTTGGTTTTGTGACGAATTATTGGAATTATTATAATTGTACGTCGGCACAATTTCTTGTATGAGACTGCGTATATCGCAATTATTATCTTCGGCTGCACTCTTCAAACGGTCAAGCTGTTTTAAAAATTTTTCCTCGTCCATATCTATAGGTTTACCAATGAATATTTTTTTGTTTTTTGTCGCCGCTATCCCTTCTTCGCTCATAAGAAGCTCCTCATAAATTTTTTCTCCGGGGCGCAGACCGGTGAATGCTATGTCTATATCCCTGTACGGAACATGTCCTGACAGTCTTATCATGTTTTCCGCCAGATTCAGCACTTTTACCGGCTCTCCCATATCAAGAATGAATATTTCTCCGCCGCGTGCATATGTCCCCGCTTGAAGCACAAGAGAAACGGCCTCCGGAATGGTCATAAAATATCTGATAATTTCCGGATGTGTAACCGTTACAGGTCCTCCATTTTCAATCTGCTTTCTGAATATGGGTATTACACTCCCGCTGCTTCCGAGTAAATTCACGAACCTTACGGATACAAATTCTGTTTTGGAGTACTTTGCATAATATTGAATGATCATTTCGCATATGCGTTTTGTCGCTCCCATCACATTTGTTGGGTTTACTGCTTTATCAGTCGATATCAGTACGAAACGCGAAACGCCATTCATATCAGAGGCAATAACCGAATTCAGCGTACCAATTACATTGTTTTTTACAGCCTCTCCGGGGCTGTCCTCCATAAGCGGAACATGCTTATGTGCCGCCGCATGATACACTATGTCCGGCCTGTATTCGGCAAATATACCTTCAATCCTTTTCCTGTCGCGTACAGAGGCTATCAAGCAAACCATTTCAAGGTTGGGAAAAGTTTCTTTCATCTCGTTTTGCAGGAAATACATATTATTTTCGTATATATCAAGAGCTATCAGTTTTTCCGGTTCATACTTTGCAAGCTGCCGGCATAGCTCACTTCCTATAGAACCTCCCGCTCCTGTAACAAGAACCGTTTTCCCCTGTATAAAATCCGAAAGCCCATCCCCCTCCATCTCTATCTGCGGTCGTTCCAGCAGATCCTCAATCTCAATTTTTCTCAACATGGATATTTTTATTTTTCCGCTTATCATCTGATAATAGCTCGGAAGCGTTTTTATTACACATGGGGTTTCAAGGCATAGGCTGAAAAACTCATGACGAGTATGATTGTCTGCCGAAGGTATGGCAAAGATTATTTCATCCACATGGTACTTTTTGGCCGCCCATATAATTTTATCCCTTCCTCCGACTACCTTTGCATACCCTATGTACCGGTTTATCTTATTAGGGTCGTCATCAATAAGGCATACCACTCTGAAATTTGAAAAAGATTTATCCTTTTCAATATCACGTATCAGGGCATTTCCGGCATGACCAGCCCCTATTATCATAATATTTTTAATCTTTGCAGAAGGGATGCTGTAAAGACCGGCTTGGCGCAAAGCGCATATTATCCTGTGTGAAAACCTTGTTGAAAGCGTAAATGCCGTCAAGAAAATCCACGCAAGCAGATAGCAGCTCCCCGGAAGGTTTACACCGGTCGCTTTCCCTACAGCGATAAGCGCCAGAAAGGAACAAAACGCCGCTGCCATACTCCTTAGCGCTTCAATAATGCTTGCGTATTCCCAAATCCTGTTATACATTTTGAAAAACACAAAAATCAGCAAATCTGACGGCAGCCAATATTTAAGTATTTCGGTCATTTTTTCAGCCGAGCCTTCCGGCATAAAGGAATAGTCGATTACGAAGCGGACTACCGTGCTAAGGTAGACGGCAAGCGCCGCACTTAAAATATCGGCAATAAAAAGGACAATTATTTTAAATCGTTTCTTTAATAAAATGTTCTGCATTATACCACTTCACCTTGTTAAAGTACATGACACTTTTTAATGAAGCGGTGCAGACACGCGCACGCTTTTTATCGGTTAGAATTGCATGGGCAATTTCAGAAAACGCCTTTATTTTCTATGAGCTCCCGTCCGAGTCTTTCTATTTTTTCAACATAAGAAAGTCCTAAGGTCTTTTCTATAATTTTTACGGCTCTGTCAAGACCGGGTTGTCTGTCCGACATATTGTGGCAGTCCGATCCCAGCACAACCGGTTTGTTTTCTTTGATCAGCTTCAATGCCTTTCTGCTTTCCGAATATCCGTAAAGGCAGTCTGCATTTATCTGAGCAACTGCTCCAAGCGAGAAAAGCCGTTCAAGCGCCTCAACATTTCGCTTATGTTTGAGATACCTTTCGATGTGTGCCATTATCGGCGTTATACCGCGGAGCAGCACAAGGTTTATAATCTCCCTAACCTCTATTGACGACCACTCCGAATAAGGCATTTCAATCAGTATGCATTTGGTACCGTCAAGACAAAGGCGGTGGATTTCCCTGTATCTATCTATTCCCGGAAAATAATCAACTTCCGCCCCCAATATGATTTTGGGGATTTTATCTGTTTTTTCCGCCTCATGTGTAAGGTTAAAAAACTTGTCTTTCCTTCTTTTTAGAAAATCTTCTGTGCTTTCCCTCTCGGCATAATAATGAGAGGCTGAAACTATTGTGTCTACTCCATTATCATAGGAAAGCCTCAGCATTTTGACCGCTTCTTCTGCACTTTTACTTCCGTCATCCATTTCCGGCAGGAAGTGGGCATGAAAATCAATCATCCTTATCCCTCCGGCATAGAATTTTTCTGTTTACCGCAGTTTCACTTTTTTGCAAGTTTTTTTGCATACCTTGGTTTTTCTGTAACCCCTGTAAGCAATATCCCAAGGATATTTGCTTTTGCCATTTCAAGACGACCCAGCGCCTCGGATACGCTGTCGCGCTTTGAAATTCCGGATCTTACTACAAATACTATTCCTGAAAGGTATTTTGACATCACCATCGTGTCAGTAACGATATTGACAGGAGGCAAATCAACAAAAATATAGTCATACCGAGCAGAAAGCTCCCCCATCACTCCAGCCATATTTGCCGAACCGAGCAGTTCAGACGGATTGGGCGGTATATCACCGGCAAAAACCGCATCAAGATTTGAGAATTCCGTTTTTCGGATAATCTCGTCAAGAGCGTTCATTCCGACCAGCACATTGCTAAGCCCCGGGACCGCTTCCATTCCCATAAGTCTCGCTTGATTTGGAATTCTTAGATCACAGTCTATAACAAGCACCTTAGCCTCGGTCTGCGCGAACGTAATCGCAAGGTTCAGACAGTTTAAACTTTTCCCTTCATTTGGCTCTGCGCTTGTAATTCCTATTATTTTACAACCTTCGGACGGAATAGAAAGGAGTATGTTTGTCCGAATCGTTTTATACTCTTCTTTTACAAAAAATGCAGTATTTTCACCTATTATAAGCTGTCTTTTGCTGTATATGGAGATTTTCTCGTTAAGATTTTCAGCCTTCTTTCCTTTTCCGCTCATTTTCCCTCGCTCCTTCCTCCGTATCCATACAAATAGTAGCTGCCTTTTTTCTGGCTCGCATAGCTTAAATCCGGGAAAATGCCCAAAATCGGAAGCTGGCTAAATTCTTTTAAATCTTCTTCTCCGTATATAGTCGAATCGGAAATATATATCAAAACGAGGGTAATCCCTGACATAGCAATTCCCAGCAAAAATGCCGATGCAATATTTCTGGGAATGCTCGGCGAAATGGGATCCGTTGGAACTTTCGCTCTGTCTATTATTTTTACCGCGCTTCCGTCCACTATTTCCGTTATTTTCCGCGGTGCAAGATCGGCTATTGCATTGGCAATTTTGGCACAGTTCTCGGGAGATGTTCCTGCAACACTTACTTCAAGAACTTCCGTTCCATTGACGGATTTTGCGGACAGCATCTTTTTCAGTTGTGTATTTGTATATCCGAGTCCCGCCCCG
>JAAYWX010000340.1 GCA_012516225.1 Clostridiales bacterium | reverse complement strand
GTCTATACCGCCAGAAAGCAAGGTTACCGCATTCCCGTTGCTGCCGACGGGAAGACCTCCCGCTCCCGGAAGCGGGTTTGCGTGAACATACGCCGCATTTTCACGGACTTCGACATAGACAGTGATTTCCGGGTCATGCACATCGACTTTGATTTCCGGAAATTCACGGTTTAGAAACCCTCCGACATATCTTGAAAGCTCAATACTCTGCATGGGGAAACGTTTATCGGAGCGCTTTGTTTCAACTTTGAAGCTTCTTGCCGCTCTCAAATCCTCCCCAAGGTATTTTTTTGCCGCTTCGCAAATTGCATCCTTATCCTTTTCGCAGGCAAGCGCGCGGGTAACCCCTACCGCCCCGAACACTCTAAGCATAGCCTCAAGTGCCCCGTCCATATCGCAGTTTTCGCTCTCCGGCTCCACATATACCGTCGACTGTGCGGCATAAACATTAAATCTGCCGTAAGGTTCAAGCCTATGTTTTATATTTGCAAGCAGTTTTGCCTCAAAAAAGCGCCTGTTCTGCCCCTTGAGGACAATTTCGCCCTGCTTTAAAAGTATCATATCGTTCATCCGGATAAATATTCCTTTCATTTGTCAAATACATATCCTACTGACTTGTTTCCGGCTCTCTCTTTTGTTTACAAGCATCCGTTCCTTTTATTATGATATTCGCAAACAGCGGAAATTATCGTTTAGAAATGCGGAAAAATCAAGCCAAAACTTCAGTTTTCCGTTTGTCTGAAATAATATGTGCTGTACTGTATAGCCTCTGCAAGATGGTTTGCTCCGATATTATTCGACCCGTCAAGGTCAGCAATAGTTCTCGCCACCCTTAGTATGCGGTCATAGCTTCTGGCCGTAAGTCCCATCTTTTCAAACGCTGTCCGCATAAGCTGTTCACATTCTTCGGAAAGTTCACAAAATTCACGGAGGTGCTTCTGCTCCATCCTCGCGTTGCAGTCAAATCCCGCGTTTTTGAAGCGTCCCCGCTGTATCTCCCTTGCCGCATTGACACGTTTTTTTATCTCTTCGCTCTTTTCGGCCGGTTTCACTGCCCGCAGCTCGTCAAATTCGAGGGCGGGAACTTCAGCCACTATGTCAATGCGGTCAAGCAGAGGCCCCGATAGCTTGCAGTGATATTTTTTCACACTGCTTTCACTGCAGCGGCAGCGTCCCGACGGATGTCCATACCAGCCGCATTTGCACGGATTCATAGCACAGACAAGCATAAATCCCGCAGGATATGTAGCATTGCCGGTTGACCTTGAAATAGTCACCTTCCCGTCTTCAAGCGGCTGGCGCATAACTTCCAGCACATCCCTGTGGAATTCCGGCAGTTCATCCAGAAACAGAACACCGTTATGGGCAAGTGATATTTCCCCCGGCTGAAGCTGCGCTCCTCCTGCCATAGCCGAGGCGCTCAAAGTATGATGCGGACAGCGGAAAGGCCGCTGGACAACAAGAGGTCTCTCCCTGCTCGTAAGCCCCATTACCGAATGTATCTCCGTTGTTTCAAGCATTTCTTCGCGGCTCATATCCGGCAGAATTGAAGGGAGTCGCTTTGCCAGCATTGATTTTCCGGCTCCCGGAGGGCCGACAAGAAGAATGTTATGTCCCCCTGCCGCAGCCACCTCAAGCGCTCTTTTTGAGTTCTCCTGCCCCTTAACCTCCGAAAAATCCGGCGCGAAAGCAAAGCTTCCGTCAAGGGCTGGAGCGGATATCGGCTGTATAGTTTCTTCGCCTTTCAGGTGCTTCAGCAACTCGGAAACGGTTTTTACAGGATATACCTCAATCCCATCCGCAAAGGAGGCTTCAGGCGCATTGTCTTCCGGAACAAACAGTTCCTTTATCCCGTTACGGCGGGCGGCAAGAGCCATCGGCAGGGCACCCCTTACAGGTCGCAGTTCCCCCGTGAGTCCAAGCTCGCCTATAAACGCGGAGGTGTCCGCAGGCGGTTTTAATTAACCCGCCGCGGACAATATCGCAAGCAGCATAGGGAGGGCATATGTCGTACCGCCGTTTTTTGTATCCGCCGGTGCAAGGGTCGC
>JAAYWX010000339.1 GCA_012516225.1 Clostridiales bacterium | reverse complement strand
CCTATATCCCATTTTTTGAAATCGCTGAAAGCCGCTTCGCCGAGGTCATCAACACGAACATAAAGCTGAATTCTACCCTTGTCATCCATCAAATCCGCAAAGAAAGCCTTTCCCATGTCCCTCTTTGACATAAGACGCCCCGCCATGGAAACATCCTTCTGATCCCATTCCTCAAAATTTTCTTTCACTTCTGATGTATACGCAGTTCTTCTGTACTTTGTCTCGATAAATGGGTCGCGGTTTTCCTCGCGAAGCTTGGCAAGCTTTTCTCGGCGTATCTTACGGATTTCGGATATGTCGGCAATTTCTTCCGATATAATTTCCTGACTCATTTGCTGCCTCCAATACTCTTTCTTACGGCTAAATAAGCTTTTCGGCCTTTTCAGTCATTATCTGCCTGTATCCGGCCGTTATATTTTTTAATCAGTTTTCTATGCTCAGTATTTTAAATTTAATTTCGCCCGCCGGTGCATAAATGGTGACAACTTCTCCAACCGCATGTCCTAAAAGACCGCGTCCGAAAGGAGAGTCGTCCGAAATTCTCCCATGCATAGGATTTGCTTCTTGAGAGCCTACTATCTGATATTCTTCTATTCCGCCTTCATCAAGACTCTCGACTTTAACTTTGCTCCCCAGCGCTATGACGTTTGTCGCCTCGCTTGTTTCTATAACTTCAGCATTTTCAAGGATATTTCTAAGCTCGGCTATTTTGGAGTAGAGCTTTCCCTGCTCTGTCTTAGCCTCGTCATATTCGCTGTTTTCCGAGAGGTCTCCGAAGGAACGTGCCTCTTTTATAAGTTCGGAAACTTCCTTTTCTCTGACGGTTTCGAGATAATGCAGTTCTTCCCGAATTTCGTTCAGACGCTCTTGACTCATTTTGAATTTTGCTTCACCAGCCATCGTACTCGTCCCTTCATAATAAGCGATTTTATACATCTTACATCTAATATACAAAATTATTTACACCGTATTTACGTATTATAGATATAAATTCCGAACGTGTCAAGAAGATAAAACGGCAATCATTTGTCGTTCTGTCTCTTTATTTCCTCAACGGCGGCCATAAGCTGCTTGTCGTTGCCGTGCTCAAGGACTCCAGCCGCAAGATAAGGTTCATATTCTTTGTCCATTGAAACTTCAATATTCGGTTTCAAGCCCCCTTCCTTTGCAAGGTCGAGTCTTTTTGGGGTAAGGTAACTATTTGTGGAAAGATGAACGGCGCTTCCGTCCGGAAGCACTATGTTGACTTGGGACCGTGCTTTTCCTGTTGTAGGTGTTCCAACCAAAACAGCCCATCCGTATTCGGATAGTGCGGCTCCGAAAAACTCAGCGGCGCTGTAGCTGTTTTCATTTATAAGCACTGCCATAGGTATTTTAACACAAGAAGCGTCCGATTTGCGGATATTTTCGTTTCCGTCTTTGTCCACAGAAACAAAAATATCCCCTTCCGGAAGAATATGGTCAAGGGCTTTTAAAAGTTCGCTTAAAAGTCCTCCCGGATTATTCCGCACATCAAAGACTATGCCTTTGGCTCCCGCGGAAACAAGTTCGTCCAATGCCTTGTTTATTCCGTCTCCGGAGTCGGACTCGAAATTTTTTACCCTGATATAGCCTATTTCCCCGTTAAGCATTTCGTATGAAACGGGTTTTGAATATACAAGCTCGGTAGAAACCGTTACGGTTCTTTTGTCGCCTTCTCCCGACTGAAGTGTCATCTCAAATTTACCTTTTTTGCCGCTTATTAGTTCCTTTATTTGCGAAGACGACATACCGGCAAGGGATTTTTTATCTACGGCATAAAGAAGGTCGCCTATTTTTACTCCTGCTCTTGACGCCGGCGAATCTTCCAGAATTGCCACTACTTTATAAAGCCCGCTTGTTTCATCCGACTCTATGGTTACGCCTATGCCGTTATAGCTGTTTTTCTGATACTGCTTATATTCTTCATATTGTTTGGCATTCATGTAATAGCTCCATCGGTCTCCGATAGACTCCACCATAGCGCTGTACGCCGCATCTGAAACTTTATTCATATCTGCATCGCCGACATAATCGTTTTCTATTGAATTGAAAACGGCGGCAAATTTAATTGCATAAGGGAAACTGTCCGGTCCTCCCAATCTGAACATAAAAATGCCCGTCATGCAAAGAACTCCCAGCGCAATGCCAGCAACGCAAGCCGTGATTAAAGCGGGAAGTCTGTAACGCTTTTTCATAAACTTTCCTCCAAAGACAGTATCTGTCCGTTTGTTGGCTCATAAATCCGAAATAAGAGCATCGATGAATAATATAGTATTGTCCCGAAAGCTGAAATTAGCCGGGCAATCCGTTTGGAATGCCCGGCTAAAATCGATTATGTAATTCAGAACTGGGATAAGGGATCCACAAGCTGTCCGCCGATTTTTATTTCAAAGTGACAGTGAGGTCCCGTTGACCAGCCTGTTGAACCGACATAGCCTATTGTCTGTCCTTTTGTGACAGTCTGTCCGGAAGAAACCGCCATGGAACTCATATGAGCGTAAAGCGTCGAGTTTCCGTTTCCATGGCTTATCACCACATAGTTTCCGTAAGACGAGCTGTATACCGACGTAACAACAGTACCCGAATCGGCGGCCACAATAGTCGTACCCTCAGAGGCGGAAATGTCAACTCCGCTGTGGAAACGCTTGTCCCCGAAAATCGGATGAATCCTATATCCGAATTTGGATGTAACCGAAGCTGTAGAAGTACCCGCAACTGGCCACATGAACTGTCCCGTACCGGAAACAACAGTTCCTCCGTTTTGCTGCTGCTGTTTCTGCTGTCTTTCAAGCTCCGCTATCTTTTGGTCAATCTGGCTGCGGATTGATGCT
>JAAYWX010000338.1 GCA_012516225.1 Clostridiales bacterium | reverse complement strand
TATTTACATGAATATAAGCATAAAAGAGAAGCAGGCCCGCTGTGAGAAACCGCATACGGCTAACCGGCTGCCCACAGCTTTTATTTATAAACACGGATTGCTGTATAGATGTTACCTTATAAAGCCGTTACCAACCGAAAACACGCGGTTTCATAGCTTTCCGACCAACTGGCATAGAAAATCTATCCCATAATAGGGAGAAAGGTAGTGAGCATTTTGGTGTTCATCGTTGAGGGAACTGAAAATGGCAGATTTTACACATGAAATATACCGTTACTTGAACTCTGCCAACTTAAAGCATTCCAATCTCGGATATACATATCTATTTGCTGTTATCAAAAAGATGTTAGAAAATGAAAGCAGCGTGAAAATATCCGATATATACAGTCAGGTGGCAGAAGAGTATAAAACCAGCAGTATCTGTGTAGAAAGGGCAATCCGCTACACTATTCTTGAGAAAAATATTACAAACAAAGAATTTATTATGAGGGCCTGCCATGAAATAAAATACGGAGTCTACAACAGCCGCTATGCGCCAGAAAGCGGCGCGGAAGCCAGTAAGGCAAGTTCTTAAACTTTGAATTTAAAGGCTTCCGATATGGCAATCCGAAATCTAAGGGCATATTTCTGGGTGGTTCGGACAGGAGTATGCCCTTTGAATATCGCAGCATTAACACATTTCAAACCGATAACTGACCCAAGTATGGTCTTTAATTAAGGCGAATAGAAGTGCTAAAAAATAAAAAACATCCGGTGCAGCCGAATGTGAAAAACCCAGTTATTGGTACTGTTTTTATCACGGTAACCGGCTGTCATATTAAAGTCTGAAAAGCAGACTTAACTTAGACCCTTGGCTTTGCGTCCCGGCCTTTTGACCGGTTTGCCTTTTGCGTGTTGTTGATTAAATTGTTCGATGGATGACACCTACTGCTGATCCACCTTTTATAGAATAGCATAACCAAGAAAAAAAATCAACTGTATATTTTGCACGATACTAAAAATTTTTGCAATTTATATATAAAAAATCATCCAAAATCGGATGGTTTTATAAAAATTTATTTACAGAAGTTATTGGATATTTTACCGCAAATACCCTATTGACAAACTTATATCTCTATGCTAATCTCAAAAAACAATCTCTTTGCACTGCATTACATTTCCTAATCGAAATGCGAGATCGACAGTACAAACTGAGCAGGCGATGAACCGATTGGTCGGTCATGGGGCCGGGCCGCCGAAAGCGGCAGCAGACTGCTATAAAGCGTGTCTGCGGGACAGTGGTATGTTCCGCAGACGCGCTTTTTGCATTCTGTGCGGAGCTAACGACCTTGAATGGAGTGCCATAGAGCTATCTGCCGGACGGCGAAACGGAGGTAACTGTTATGACAGAAGTCGGATTTGAATCAAAGGGGCTTAGCTCCGCCGAGGCGAAAGAATTGCAGAAACAATACGGAAAAAACGAACTCGTGCCGCAGAAAAAGGGAGGATTTTTCAGAAAAGCTTTTCATATAATATGCGAACCTATGTTCTTGCTTCTTATCGCCGCAGCAATAATCTATTTCATTCTTGGGGAACCGCGTGACGGTGCCATAATGCTTATTTTTGTCGTAGGCATAATAAGCATTGACATTATACAGGAGTGGAAAACAGACAAGACGCTGACCGCACTCAGAGACTTGTCAGCACCGCAGGCAACCGTTATCCGAGATGGATGCGAAGTGTCAATACCGAGTACAGACCTTGTTCCCGGAGATGTCATGATAATTTATGAGGGGATTAAAATTCCCGCGGACGGAAGAATACTTAAATGCAACGATTTGTGCGTTGACGAATCGTCCCTTACCGGCGAATCTGCGGGAGTCTGGAAGACGAACACGGAAACCGATGAGGCATCATCGGATTATTGGAAGCGTGACCGCTGCTATGCCGGAACGCTTGTGACGCAGGGGACGGCAGTTGTTTTAGTCGACAAAATCGGAGCATCTACTGAATATGGGAAAATTGGCGCAGGGATTGCGTTGGCGCCTGAAGAAAAAACGCCGCTTCAAAAGCAGACCGGCAGGCTTGTAAAACTATGCGCAGGCATTGCCGCAGTACTTTTTGCGCTTGTCGGAGTATTTACTTATATTAACCTGCCGGATCATACACCGGGCGACCGCTTGATTGAAAGCGTGCTTTCGGGAATTACGCTCGCTATGGCAATGATACCTGAGGAGTTCCCCGTAATTCTTACAGTTTTCCTTTCAATGGGAGCGTGGCGTCTTGCAAAAAGGGATTCCATGGTTCGCAGGTTGCCGTCTGTTGAAACTCTCGGTGCAGTTTCGGTTCTTTGCGTTGACAAGACAGGTACTATAACCACAAATATGATGACCGTTACGGAACTCTGGGCGGCAAACGGAGATACAAACAGGCTTGTTGAAAACATGGGGCTTGCCTGCGAAACGGATGCATACGACCCCATGGAAAAGGCAATGCTGAGTTGCTGTGAAAGGCATGGTTTTGCAAGGGAAAAACTTTTCGGAGGAGAGCTGATTTCAGAGTATTCTTTTACGAACGAGCTTAAAATGATGGGACACGTTTGGCGCAGAAACGGTGAAATCATCATTGCCGCGAAAGGCTCTCCGGAGAGCATACTCGGTTTATGCAAAATGTCAGAGGAAGAGAGAAGCGCCGTCTTTCAAAAGGCGGCCGATATGTCTTTACACGGCCTGCGCGTTATTGCATCGGCGGAAATGAAACCGCATGCGGAAGCTGATATACCGGACAGGATAACCGACTGCAGTTTCGATTTTATCGGGCTTATCGGGCTGGAGGATCCCCCCCGCGAGGGCATAAAGAGGGATATAGAGCAATGCCGCAGTGCTGGTATACGCGTTGTCATGATAACGGGCGACAATGGGCTGACCGCCTCATCGATAGCAAAAAAAATCGGCATTCAGGATTATGAGAATATAATAACGGGCAATATGCTGGACAAAATGAGCGATGAGGAACTCAGGGAAAAGGTTAAAACCGTAAGCATCTTTTCCCGCGTTATTCCTGAGCATAAAATGCGGATAGTAAAAGCCTTTAAAGATAACGGCGAAATTGTTGCGATGACAGGGGACGGGGTAAACGACGCTCCCGCACTGAAATATGCCGATATAGGCATTGCAATGGGTAAGAGAGGAAGTGAAGTTTCGCGCGAAGCGGCAGACCTTATCCTGATGGACGACAATTTTTCGACAATAGTCAGTACGGTAAGGGATGGTAGAAGAATATATGATAACATACGCAAGGCCGTCGGCTATGTTTTTACAATACACATTCCCATAGCTCTGTCATCGCTTCTGTGCCCGCTTCTCGGAACAGTTCCGTCGGCGCTTTTCCTGCTTCCGCTTCATATTGTTCTGCTGGAGCTTTTGATTGACCCGACCTGTTCGATAGTGCTTGAGCGGCAGCCGGCGGAAAAGGATATAATGAACCGCCCTCCGCGCAGCCCGAAAGATAACATTGTAAATGCCCCAATACTTGCTAAAAGTGTGCTGCAGGGTCTTATAATTTTCGCAGCGTCGTTCGGCACATATTTTTATATGATGAGTGCCAATCGAAACGCTTCTCTTGCCCGTTCGATGGGACTTTCGATAATTATTCTTTCAAATCTGTTT
>JAAYWX010000436.1 GCA_012516225.1 Clostridiales bacterium | reverse complement strand
GCGCAATTTTTTCTCTTTCGGGCGTAACTATTTTGAACGCAGGCCCGGCGTCCGTCATTTCATGGATTATCGCCGCGGTTGTTCTGTTTGTGTACGCTCTTCAGACAGCCGAGCTGTCTACAATTTACCCACATTCGGGCGGCGTCTTTGTATTCCCCGAAAAAACGCTGGGGAAAAATGCAAAGCAGGGGCGCCTTTGGGGTTGGATTTCAGCCTGGGCCTATCTGTTCGGCAATATCTCAGCCGTTACATTCTCCGCAATGTACATCGGCATTTATCTGGGAGTCGGATTCCCGAGCCTGAACGATCACCAGTTAATCATCGGGGTTGCCTCAGTCGTTCTTACGGGTGTTCTGAACATGATCAAGGTTTCCTCCATGAGTAAGGTTAATAACGCCATTACGATCATCCATGTGGTTACCATGGGAATTTTCGTGGTCGTCGCGTTCTTCAGCGGAAAATGGGAGGCAAGCAACTTCGTTCCCTTCTTCTCACAGGGCACCGGCGGCACATGGGGCTTTCTGAGCGCGGTTCCGGTCGCTATGCTGGCCTATGGAGGAATCGTGGCAATCGCCTTTATGGTTGGTGAAATAAAAAACCCGAAGAAAACCGTACCGCTGGCAATGCCCATCGCAATGGTTATCGTCGTTGCGACTTACCTGCTGATGATGATCTCAACCATGGGCTTAATCACCGCGCAGTATCTGATAGAGAATCCGGATATGACCTATATTCCTGTATTCGCAGCGGCATTTGTAAAGCTGGCCTATATTCCGTGGCTGGTGAAGCTGATCGCGATTACCGCTGTGCTCGGCCTGTTTACAACGACAATGGTTTGTATGACCCTTACGGCGCGTACCTTCCAGGCATGTGCCAGCAGCGGACTATTCCCAAAAGGTCTTGCGAAAATCAGTAAAAAATCGGGCGTTCCCGCAAACGCACAGCTTCTCACGATTCTCATTTGCTGCGTCCTTGCGGCTTTCCCGTCCTTAATCAGCGTCATGGTAAACATGGGTGCTCTTTGCACAGTAATCGTAATCGCTATCGTTTGCCTGTCCGCTATTGCGGCACGCAAGAAAAACCCGGATATAACAGACAAGTTTTCCGCACCGGGCGGAAACGCGGTTTCCATCCTTGTTCTGGTGATATTGGTGGCCTGCTACATTCCGAGCATCATTGAAGGCGGCTGGCAGTTGTGGGCATGGACCGGGATTTACTATTTATTTGGAATGATCATTTACTACTTTGCCACGAGAAAGGCGGATAAAGTAGACGGTCATTAACCGACATGGATTCTGTCCTTTGCGGCAATCGGCCGCAGGACGGAACAAGGGAAATGAAATGGAGAGGATGTATTGTGATATATATTGGCAAGGCTGATTTTCAAATCAGCAATACCTGCGTCGCTTTCGGAAGCTTTGAAGGTGTGCATACCGGCCATCGCGCGGTCATCGACAAGCTGCTGGAAACATCGAAAAGCGGACTGACTTCCGTGGTGCTTTGCTTTGACAACCACAGCAACCAGGATAAAATCCTTACTACAACCGAGGAAAAACGGGAACTGCTCAGCGGAAGCGGGCCTGAAGTTTTGATTTCCTATGAAATCGATAAACCGAACTTCTCTTTGGAGCAATATGTGAAGGAAATTTTAGCGGACAAGCTGGGAGCAAAGGTCATCGTGACCGGTAAGAACGACCCCCACCACCCCGAACTGCGTGAATATTCCAAAAAATACGGCTTTTCCAT
>JAAYWX010000337.1 GCA_012516225.1 Clostridiales bacterium | reverse complement strand
AGGCCATTGCCCCGGAACTGGAGTTTATATTTGGGGATATACCATTTACGGGGGTAAACATGCCATTAGATAAATTTGACTGCACTCAAACTGAACAAGATACTGGGTTTCGGGCCTCCGTCAGTTTCGGAGAGGGGTGCCGCCGAACCCGTGATTGGTGGTTAGAAATCCAGAAGGAGGAGCAGGTATGATTCAAAAATTTGAATTTCACCCTACCGAAATTGATGGGTTAATAGAAATTATACCATTTAACGCTGATGATGTGCGAGGATGCTTTACTAAAGACTATTCCAAAGAGGTATTTGAGGCTAATGGAATTTCTCATGATCTGGCGGAAGTTTTTTATACAACATCTTACAAGGGAGTTATTCGTGCGCTGCATTTCCAGAGAGTGATGCAGCAGCCTAAATTAGTACGCTGTATTTACGGGCACGTTTTCGATGTAGTAGTAGATTTGCGCAAAGACAGCCCTACTTTTAAAAAGTGGCTTGCATTTGACTTGATTGGAGAAAAACATAATGAAATTTTAGTTCCGGCAGGGTGTGCACACGGATACCTTGTTCTTGAGCAGTCGATTGTTTCGTATAAGTGCAGTGAAAAGTTCTATGGTGAATATGATGATGGAATAATGTGGAATGACCCTGATCTCGGCATTGAGTGGCCTCTTAATAAAATAGGAGGGCTATGCAATATAATTGTTTCTGATAAAGATAAAAACCTGCAATCGTTTGAGCAGTTTATGGAAAGATACGGAGGATTTTAATGCCGGAATATGATGCGCTGGTGATCGGATGCGGGCTGAGCGGTGCTGTGGTGGCAAGACATATTGCGGATTGCGGCAAGAAAGTGGAAATATGGGAAAAGCGTGATCATATAGGCGGAAATATGTACGATTATATAGATGAGTTTGGCATTTTGGTTCACCGATATGGTCCGCATACCTTTCATACTAATGATAGACGGATTTATGAATATGTCTGCCGTTTTGCCGACTGGGATGAGTACCGTCTGATGTGCGGCGCTGAGATCGACGGGAAGTGTACGCCTACCCCGTTTAATTTTCAAACTATAGATGATTTTTATTCGCCGCAGGAAGCAGCAGAACTGAAAAATCGATTGCAAGAAGCTTTCAAGGGAAAACAAACAGCAACGGTTCTTGAGGTTCTTGAACACTCAGATCCGCTTATACGAGGGTATGCGGATTTTTTATTTGCAAAGGACTATAGTCTTTATACAGCAAAACAGTGGGGGATCTCTCCGTCGGAAATTGACGCAAGTGTACTTGAGAGAGTTCCATTGCGTTTCTCTTATGATGAAGGATATTATGATGACAAATATCAGTTGATGCCTCATACAAGCTTCACTGATTTTTTTAGGAATATTCTGCAGCACCCTAACATTACTGTTAAACTTAATATAGACGCGCTGGAACACATTTTCGTTTCTAACAACCGCATATTAATAAACGGATTAGAAGCGGAGTTTCCTGTTATTTATACCGGGGCACTTGATGAACTGTTTGGATGTTGTGAAGGGCATTTACCCTATCGTTCGCTTCGCTTTGAATGGAAACATGAAGAAACGGACAGCAAACAGAAATATCCTGTTGTTGCCTATCCTCAGGCTGAAGGATACACACGCATAACAGAGTATAAAAAGCTTCCTCTTCAAAATGTCCGCGGTACGAGTTATGCCATAGAGTATCCCTTGCCTTATGTGGCAGAAAAAGAGCATGAGCCGTATTACCCGGTATTAACCGCAGAAAGTCAGAGAAAGTATGAAAAATATTTAATACTGGCGGAAAAGGTTGCAAATCTGTATTGGTGCGGGCGGCTGGCTGATTTCAAGTATTACAATATGGATCAGGCTATTTCGCGCGCGTTGGATCTTTGCGATGTATTAAACATAAATCATAAGTAAGCGTAAAATACTCACTTGCCCATATAAGGCAAGTGAGTATAAAAATATCTTATCAAAAATAAAATAGAATATTTTTAACGCAAATTATGTAGCACTGTAAAACCGGTTAAAGCATACAGTGCAGGCGGATGAAAGTTTTTATACAATGAATTTAATCGCTGAGTGAAGATTTTCAAGAACAACTTCCTGATGGGCGCCGCCGGCCTCGCCGTCTCGCGTCCACTTCACAGGACGATCAAAGGTGAATTTGACTCGTCTGCTTCTCAGCATTGTGACAGGACCGCCAGAAAAATTTTGTGAAAGTATGTTTGAAACTATTTTGTTTTTTTCCATTACGTTTTTAGGGTTGCGAACAAGCGTAACTTCAAATACTCCGTCATCCAGTTCAATTTCAGCATCTTTAAGTCTTACAATTCCGCCGACTGACTTTGTGTTTGAAACGCTGCCGAAAAGCAAATCTTCCTCAACTACTCCGTCATCATATTCAACCACAGCCGGATAATATGTCAGTTTCGGAAGCTGTGACATTCCCTGCAGAACATAGGCAAGGTGCCCAAGTGCCTGTTTCTGCTCGCGAGGTGTTTCATAGCTTACTTCTGTGAACGCTCCGAAAGCCGCAATATATGTGAAATAGTCGTTTTCATTGAATTTTCCCACATCCAGCTTAACAATGCCTGTGTGCCCCTGAACTATTGCCTTTGCCGCCCGGACAGGGTTTTTAGACAATCCGAGTGACGCGGCCACATCGTTTGCTGTTCCCTGCGGGATATACCCGAGCGGCGGCGGCGAATCAAGCTGCGCAAGCCCAGCGACAGTTTCGCTGAGAGTCCCGTCTCCGCCCACACATACAACACAATCATATTCCTTTGCGTGCTCAAGAACCAGTTTTGTAGCTTCACCGGTTCCCAGCGTATAAAAAACGGTAGGTATATATCCGCCTCTATATAAAACCTCCATGGCGGAACCGATGGCAGTAACACCCTTGCCCCCGCCCGCCGCAGGGTTCAGTATAAGCATCAGCTGCTTGCTCAATATACTTCCCTCCAAAAGCTTGTACAAATATTCATTGTCAGGGTGTTCCCCGCATTTTGGGTTTGTGCTCATATTTAATACTGTATCAGTATTAATT
>JAAYWX010000336.1 GCA_012516225.1 Clostridiales bacterium | reverse complement strand
TCTTTTTATCTTCAGCTGCAAATTTTTATATCTCACGATTTTTATTGGGATCAGGCTTGTCATTATTTTATTTATTCTGAAAATTATTTATTGACATAAGCAATTATAAAGTGTATGTTATAACAAAGGAGTGATAACATGCCGTTAACTATCGGTGAGAAAATCGAGATACTACTAAAGCGCAGGGGTATGACTATGGCTGAACTTGCAGAGAAAACCGGCCAGTCGCGGCAAAACCTTTCGAATAAAATGGCTCGTGACAACTTCAGTGAAAAGGATGCCACTGAGATGGCAAAGGCACTCGGATGTACTTTCCGCACTGAGTTTGTTATGGACGATACCGGGGATATAATTTAAAACAGCCAAAAAGAACGGCCCCTTTCGGGGTCGTGTTTTTATTTGTTCTCAGGTATCTCGGCTATCTCGATGTTTTTTAATGCTCTTGCATGTACCCGATATGTAGCGATCAAGTGACTCTCCTCATCATCTCCGTAGAGTCGCATTGAAATCTCTGCCCACGGAGTGTGCCTGCATCCCTCGCCATCTATGTATCGTAGCCGTAGCACTTCACGTTCCATAGGGTCCGCCAAGGCGTTTATAGCATTTCGGATTATCTCCATCTCTGCGAGATTGCTTTCAATGATCGGCATAGATGCGTCTTTTTCGTCGGTATACCGGATAACGGCGTTTTCGAGCTTCCCTTTGTTGGCTCCGGAATGTTGAGAACCGTCCCCTTCTTTTGCAGCAGGCAGTTCGGCGTTGTTCTTGAGGCGTGCCAATGGCTCCATACGACTCTCATTCTCCGCACGGAGAAACAGGTATTTCATTAGCCGTTCCTTGGTCATTTCCCCCATCCAACGCTCTCCGTTTCCTACCGAAGTGAATTTTAATCAGGAACTCAGTCCCACAGTTCGTTGATTGCCTCTTTCAGCGTTACAGACGGCTCATCTCCTACCCAGCCGCACCTGCAGCGCAGAGGGCCATACCCGCCGTTCCCGCAAGAGCATCCACAGTTCGGGCAAATACCGTCGATAAACACAATCGGTTCACCTACGCGCATTTCGCGCTGTGGAGCGGTATTGTCGACCGCGGAATCATCCGGAATAGGCAAAAACCGCTGCCCGCAGAACACAAACTGCTTATAAATATAAGGCATTTCCCCGCAATGAGGACAAACCGGCTCTCCGTTAGGAATGATGCGGTCGGCCATGCCGTCGAACGAATTTTGCCACTCAAGCGGTACGGGCTTCCGCAGCCGGCCGAGCGTGACACGGATGTTCCGTCTGTACCAGCTCACAACCGCAGTCTTGAAGTGCCATGTCCACCAAGTCTTTAGATTCCAAAGCCAGCGGTATTCATGATACTCACAGGCCGGATGATCTGGGCGGAGCTCAGTATCGTCCGGACAGTTCACGCCAATGGCATGAAGCTTAACCCCCGGTCGCGGTTTCCTGTAGTATTCGCCGCAACCATAGTAATTGACCCGTTTGTAACCTTTCGCTTCGGCATCGCGCCAATCTTCACAATAGCGGAAGCATGATCCACAGGTTTTCATATGCCGACAGCCTCCTTGCTGAAACGCTCAAACTCGTAGACCCATACCCAAGGGTTTGTATCCCAGCCGTAACCGCGCTTGGCGTTGATGCTGTCCCAAAGGTATTTAAAGTCCTCATGATTAACCGCTCCGTCCGATTCTGTGTTTCCGGGCATTTGCGGCGTTCCTTCACTCCATACGTCAAACAATGGCATATCCTGCAATCGTTCGGCTCGAACGTTGGTCACTCGCAGAAATATTCGGGCAGCTTCTCGCGGCATGAAGATTGACGGCCGCCACGGCATATTATCTTGACCGGGTCTTGAATCAGCTTTATAAAAATAAGTTCCATGTTCAAAACCGTCTTGCCATGTTTCACGCACCCAAAGAAAATCGCCCTCGCGCTTTTTCATCAAGACGTATATATCCCTAAACGCCCCGTTTTCATCACGGCATCTAAAGTCAAAGTGTTCATCTGCTATCTTTACACCAATCGGATATTCCAAGCTTTTATATCTTCCGATAAACCATGCATCAGTTCCGCGAAGCTCGGGGATGACACGTCTCGTTACAGTTTTTCTCCCATCCAGAATCGCCCTCACCATTTCGGTGCTGAAAATAATCGGTTTCATATCCCGCGCTCCATTTCTTTCCGTAGGCTGTCCTTGATGTAATAATCCATATCATAAGCCTTACAAATTCGCTCGACACGTCTCCCAAAATCTCCCCAATTGATTTTCGAGGGATGGTAATTGAGCTTACCGATTTTGTATCTATCTACATACCCGACATTTAACTCAAGGAAATTTAGAACATCTTCTGCGTCTAAAACAGGCTCTATAGACATCCATGTTTTAATTCCGCACTTATGCGCATGGTAAATAGCAATGAGGCGGTCGGATATTGCGAGTGCTTGTGGTTCGCTTGGCGACGATATAAACAGCGATCCTATCGGATATCCCGCATACGTTATCCCATACCAGTCATTACTATCCAACAAATCGAAATCTCTGCTGCCGTCGCCTTTTGTAAGTATTTGAATGTGGTTTCCGTATTCTTTGAGCAACTTAATAATTTCACGTGTTGCCATGTTGTCATAGCCTGTAGGATAAGGGTCGCAGGTAAAGCATAAATGAATAAGCTTGTCCGTAATACGCTCTTTTTCAAGCTGCTGTTTGACGGCTTCGACAATTCCCTCGCGCGGCTCGACGTGGCCGTGAAATTCTTCCCGTGTTTTGTGCAACACGTTCGGCGCATAACAGTAGAAGCATCTATGCGGGCATCCCGTGTAAATATTGATCGCATAATCGCCATATTCCTTGGCGGCTCCGAAAGGTATGTATATTGGGTTTTTCATTTCAGTACCCCCTTACCCATAGCAGAAGTATGTAGTGCTGTAACTCGTCTTGCAGACCTCATAGACACCGCTGCCCTGCTTAAACTCCGCCTGATAAAGGACATTGTCCGGGCAGTCTATATCGCCGCGCAAAGCCCTTGCGGCTATCTCCCGGCACGTCTCCAGTGCTTCCTCTGGCGGCGTGTACTGCGGATCGCCGTTCGCATAACCAAGCATATACTGCCCCTTTTGTGTTACTACGTCATAAACCGTGTTCGGGAATTTATCGCTTTTCACGCGGTTCACTATGACTGCCGCTACGAGCTCACGGTGCCGATCTGTGCATCCGGCCCACGCTTCGTTGTAAATGACCGTTGCGATAATGTCACGATCGAGGATAAACTGAAGCTGCTCTGCTTCCCATATTTCTTTTGCCCTGACAATAATCGGGTCATCTTCAGGCAGTCCCATTGCACGGGCCGTTTCGGCTATCTCGTGCGCCTGCTCCTGTTTTTCAGTCCATGTACTGATGTTGCCATCGATGGCAGTCGCCACAGTTGCGAGTATCAGCGCGATAATAAAAAACGCGATAATTGCGACTAAAAACCGCGCAGTCTGTTTTGTTTTCATAGTTCCTCCTAAATTTTAATGTCGTACTCTCGGTTGAGTACGTTTTTCAGGTCCGAGATGCTGACATATCCTTCAGCAATTGCCTCCGATAGTTCGTTGACTTCGTCCCAGAACACGCTTAGTTCATCTTTTGTGGCTCCGTGCTTGTCAAATAGAATCGTAAAGAATATAGTCATTGCATAGCCAACTGCTTCAATTTGGGCGGCTTTTTTTGCTTTCTCGACATCGGCCATAGTTGCAGGAATACGGCGCGGGTTCAGCTTACTCATCCTGCTACCTCCCCATCAGAAATGATTCCATAATTCCGTTCTCAAATTTCACCGTGAAATATCGCTTTCGCGAATGAACATATACAACGGTGCATTTCATCGGCTTTCTCGGCGCGCGGCTGTCGATAATGTGTTCTGTATCGGTAAAGGTTTCGGGGATAAGCTGAAGCTTGTCCCCAATATGAACGTCTTGGTTCATACCGCCACTTCCCTCTCCAGTTCGGCCATAGTAGATATTTTCTTTGTACACCACTCCGGCAGATTTGCCCTTACAAGTGCCGTCGCAAACGGAGGTGGTACCGCGTTTCCACATCTGGCCACCTGCTTTGTCTTTCCGTACTCGTTGCCGAGGTAGTCGCGCTCAATTATGTAGTCATTTGGGAATCCGGTAGCAGCGTAAAGTTCTTTCGGTGTCAGCATTCGCAGCCCGATGTCGGCGATAAAGTAGGCTGTTCCGGCAATCCAGATCAGAAGCACTTCATTAGCGGTAAGCTTGTAGTCACAGTATTTGTTGAGTAGTTCCCTCACCCGCGGCCAATATTTGAGGTCTATGCCAGAACTGTAATGCTCGACAGTCGTATAAACTGTACCAAACTGTCCGCCTCCCGCTGTAGTCGTTCTAAGAGGTTCATCGCAGGCTTGACCTTTGTCCTTGCCCTTAAACTCGGCAATGTGTGATAGACAAAGAGCGTTATGGTCTGCCGCTGTTACTGTCCCAATAGGGTTCGAGACTTCGCCTCCGCAGCCGGTATAACCACCCGAAAAGTATTTTTGCATATGTGCCAGCGTCAGAGCTTCGCGGTCTTTTGCTGTTTGCGTGTGCAGTGGAGTTTCGAGCGTCAAGGCATCCTGCGCGGTTCCATAC
>JAAYWX010000335.1 GCA_012516225.1 Clostridiales bacterium | reverse complement strand
GTATATATGTGTATTGTTTTGAGAGTTTCCAATTAAAGTTTAAAGTTTAGAAACAATTATAGTATTGAACAAAGTCACCTAAGGTGCTATCATCAGCTATACTGGTATTTAGGTATCCTTTTTCAGTATCCATATAATTTGGCGACAGGAATGATTTGGTAATGATGGATTCATCGGTCAAAAGATTTAATATAAAAAAATACGAACACGCAAAATATTTGCTTCTTATTCCTTTATATATGCTGGTTTTTCTGCTTGACGAGAAATACATAGTTAGAAATTATTTTGTGTCATATCTACCGCGGGATGACATGATACCATTCTGCGAATGTTTTGTAATCCCATATTTTTTGTGGTATCCGCTTATGATCGGGGCGGGGGTATACCTCTTCTTTATTGATCCGGACGGGTTTAAAAAGTATATGACATATGTTGGCTGCGGATTTTTGCTTATTGTTTTGCTATATGCGGTTTTTCCGAACGGGCAGAATCTCCGGCCGAGAACTTTTGAAAATTCAAATTTTCTTACGGACATAATAAAATGGGTATACAAAAATGATACGAATACGAATGTTTGCCCAAGCCTTCATGTGGTAGGAACTATGGGGGCAATGTTCGCACTGATGGAATGTGAAAAACTAAGAACGTGGTGGTTTCAGACTTTTAATGTAATTTTGTCATTTTTTATTTGCATTTCAACTGTTTTTATAAAACAGCATTCTATTTTGGATGTTTTTGTAGGAATTATTTTCGGAATTGTGTATTACTTAATAGTTTATAAATGGATGCCGGAAAAGTCGCACATCGCCGAAAAGCAGGGTAGTACATACTGAAAGTAAAATTAACGGAAAAATAATAGGGTGCCTTTCTAAAGGCACCCTATTATTTTGCACTTAAAAACAAAATGGTTTGCAATTAAAAAGACTGACATCCTTGACCGGACTTTTTATTAAGCTTATAATACTTGACAGTAAGTATAAGCACTGTAAGCACAAGTTTGTAATAAAAAGGAATGAAAACAAAAATTCTTCTTAGGGGCAGATTATTTGCAGAACCAAGAAAAAGGAGTTTGTTATGCCGCTTATCGTAGATAAAGATGCCGTAAGGATGGACATTCTTATGGCATTCCAGGATTGCATCAAGGAAAAACCGCTTACTAATATTACACTGCGCGATATTGCGAAAAAGGCCGGAATGCCCCATTCAAAATTGCTGTATTATTTTCAAAATAAGGATGACCTGATAATGTCCTATGTGAAGTACACACAGGACTACTTTTCGGATAGATGTATAGAGTGGTTTATGGAGAATCCGAGGGAAAAATATTCATCCAATACCGCATATCTTAATGCATTTATGCAGTATGTGGCGGAAGGAAAAACAGGAGAAAACAGGCCGAACGCCACAAAACAGACCTATGTTTTAGCACATTATAACGAAAAAATCAGAAAGCTTGTACAGGAGGAGTTCCGTGCATGGCTTATGACTATGGAAGACTGTTTGAAGGCTATATATGGGGATGAGGTCGGAGCAAAAGAAGCTGAAGCAATGATGATACTGGTTTCAGGTACTTTTATATGCAATTACAACGGAGCACTGACAGGTACCATAAATTCAAACATTCTCGGCTATTTGGGGAACCTTATACAATCAGAAAAAAAAGACACATGAGTTTACCTGTGCGGGTAAGGAAAAATTAAATGCGAAATCTAAGGAACTTTAATTCAGTCGGCCGCGTCAAGAGAAGTTCGCAATTTTAAGGCTCCGGGCGGTGAATTAAGCTGCGCTTTGCAGCAGTGTCTGAATAGATTTTGGATTCAGGTATGCTTTGGAAACAGACCAGTCCTCAGCATATTCCATGAGGTAAGTGGTTACCAGCAGGAGATAGGAATCCGGGTTGGGAAAAATTCCTACGACACTGGTTCTGCGGCGGATTTCCCTGTTCAGCCGCTCCAGCATGTTGGTGGAAGAGATTTTGCGGGTATCGAGTTCCGGAAACGCATAGAATGCCAGCGAATCTTCCAACCCATCCTCCAAAATCTCAATTGCCTTTGGAAACCGTTTTTCATACCGCTCTGAGAGCTGTTTTGCCCACTGGCGGGCCAACTCAGCGGATGGCGCCAGCCAGATTTCCTTCAGCTGCGCTGCGAAAGAGTCCTTCTCCTTTTGCGGAATATGAGCCAAAATATTGCGCATAAAATGCACTTTACACCGCTGCCAGGAAGCGCCGGGAAAGTTTTCCCGAATCGCCGCAGTCAAGCCTTTGTTTGCGTCTGAAATGACCATTCCAAGCTTCGCGCCTGAAGTGCCTTAAACAGCTGAGGATAGCTGTCCAGCATGGGTTCTACGGCAAGAATTTCCCGCTTTCCATCCTCGTTTACGCCACAAACGACCTGCACGGCCATGCTGATGACGCGGCCATCCATACGCACCTTTTCATATAGTGTATCTACCC
>JAAYWX010000334.1 GCA_012516225.1 Clostridiales bacterium | reverse complement strand
TAGATCATCGGCTTGTCATAAACCGGCAGAAGCGGTTTGCAGACAGAATGCGTAATAGGATAAAGGCGGGTTCCTTTTCCCGCGGCAAGTATAATACCTTTCATTTCAACCTCCGTAAGCTGTGTACAACTTTCTGCATTGTAGCACATTTTGGAAAGCGCTTCAAGACATAAGACCATATCTCGTTTCATGTGCTTGGTTTCTTGTCATATTCTTTTGATTTTTGTCTGAATTGCCAAAAATGTTATAAAAACAAAATGTAAATATTTCATGTTATTTTCAAATAAATATTTGAATTTTTTGTTAACATAGGTTAGAATAGATAATTGCTGAGTAGAAAGTTAAAATAGTACGCACTCAGAAGAGGAAAAATCTAAGAGGAGTGAAATTAATGCAGGATTTCATCTGGGTAGGCTTTGTAGGAGCCATTCTTGCCCTGCTGTTTGCCTTTGTCCAAAAAGGCAAGGTCTTGAAGTTTTCCGAAGGGAACGAGACTATGCAGAAAATCGCAGCTTCTATTCGCGCCGGTGCGAACGCGTATCTGAAGCAGCAATACTCATCCGTGGCAAAAGTATTTGCCGTTGTCTTTATTGTTCTTTTAATCATGGCATTTGCCACTAATGGGGAAATGCTGTCCAAATTTACGCCTTTTGCTTTCCTGACTGGCGGAATATGGTCCATGCTGGCAGGTTTCATAGGGATGAGAATAGCAACAAAGGCAAATGCTCGTACGGCGCAGGCCGCTTCCGAAAGCCTGAACCAGGGTCTTCGTGTAGCTTTTTCTTCCGGTTCCGTCATGGGCTTTACCGTAGTCGGACTCGGTATGCTGGACATTTCCATCTGGTTCCACCTTCTTTATTATGTTTTCGGTATAACTGACGCTACTACATTGGGCAACATCATGGTTATGAACGGAATGGGTGCCTCATTTATGGCTTTGTTTGCCCGTGTTGGCGGCGGTATTTATACAAAAGCTGCCGATGTCGGCGCGGACCTTGTCGGCAAGGTAGAGGCTGGTATTCCTGAGGATGACCCCCGCAACCCGGCAACAATTGCCGATAACGTCGGCGACAACGTTGGCGACGTGGCCGGTATGGGCGCAGACCTTTATGAGTCATATGTAGGCTCCATCCTTGCTTCTTTTGCCCTGTCAGCCGCCGCCGGCTTTGGATTTGCGGGTATGCTTCTGCCCATGCTTCTTGCTGTCTGCGGCATTTTATGCTCAATTATCGGCTCTTTCTTTGTTAGGACAAAAGAGGATGCCTCGCAGAAATCGCTGCTTAAGTCGCTTCGTACAGGCACCTACCTTGCAGCTCTTCTTTCCGCCGCACTGGCTGCACCCCTCACCTATTACACAGTTGGCAGTTGGGGAGTTTACATTTCCATTCTCTGTGGGTTGATAGGCGGCTGTGCCATTGGCTATTTCACAGAGTATTACACATCTGACACATATAAGCCCACTCAGAAGCTTGCCGCTTCCTCCGAAACAGGCTCCGCAACCGTTATTATCGGTGGTTTGTCCCTCGGAATGAAGTCCACCATGGCTTCCATTTTAATTGTATCCGCCGCTGTTATAATCAGCTTCTTTGCGGCAGGCGGAAACAGCAGCTATTCCATGGGGCTTTATGGAATAGGCATTTCCGCTGTCGGTATGCTCTCCACCCTCGGCATTACTCTTGCAACTGACGCTTATGGTCCCGTTGCGGACAATGCGGGCGGAATAGCCGAAATGTCCGGTCTTCCGGAAGAAGTCCGTGAGCGTACAGATGCTCTCGACAGCCTCGGCAACACCACAGCAGCCACCGGCAAGGGTTTTGCTATCGGTTCCGCTTCTCTGACCGCTCTCGCACTTCTTGTTTCCTATGTAAACATTGTGGAATCAAAGGGCGTCGATATGAATCTTGCTCTTACAAACCCCGCAGTTCTGATTGGCTTGTTTATCGGTGCAATGCTGACTTTTGTATTCTCAGCCTTCACTATGAGTGCCGTCCAGACTGCTGCCCAGTCCAGAGTTGGTGAAGTTCGCCGTCAGTTTAAAGAGATAAAAGGTATCATGGAAGGCAAGGCCGAACCGGATTATGCTGCCTGCGTCGGTCTTTGTACAAAAGGTGCTCTCCATGAAATGGTCGCTCCCGCGCTTCTTGCAATCATAGTTCCTATCGTCACAGGACTCGTTCTCGGCGCTGAAGGTGTTGTCGGTCTTCTGGGCGGAGTTTCGGTCACTGGTTTCGCTATGGCTGTATTTATGTCTAACGCTGGCGGTGCATGGGATAACGCCAAAAAGTATATTGAAGCCGGTCACCATGGCGGCAAAGGCAGCGACTGTCATAAGGCGGCGGTTGTCGGTGATACCGTCGGCGACCCGTTCAAGGATACTTCCGGTCCTTCCCTCAACATACTTATAAAGCTCTGCTCAACCGTTTCCATCGTTTTCTCAGGACTTATAATCAGCTTCAACCTTATGGGGCTTCTGTAAATAATCGAAAAAGGCGGACATCCAAAACGGATATCCGCCTTTTTAATATTTATCGGTCTTTACTGCTTTAGCTGGAACTCAAAAGTCATTTGCCGGCGTTCATCGCAAGATATGCGTTTATAAAACCGTCTATTTCTCCATCCATAACGGCGTTTATATTGCCGTTCTCATAATTGGTGCGATGATCCTTCACCAAGGTGTACGGCATGAAAACATACGAGCGTATCTGGCTTCCCCACTCTATTTTCATCTGTACGCCCTTTATATCCTCAATTTTTTCGTAGTGTTCGCGTTCTTTTATTTCAGCAAGTCGCGCGCGCAGCATACTCATGGCGTACTCGCGGTTCTGATGCTGGCTGCGCTCCGTCTGGCAGGATACCACAATCCCGGAAGGTATATGGGTTATTCTTATTGCGCTTTCAGTTTTATTGACGTGCTGTCCTCCTGCTCCTGAACTGCGGTAGGTATCAACTTTCAGATCTTCAGGACGTATCTCAATTTCCGTGTCATCGTTTATCTGTGGCATAACCTCAACCGCCGCGAAGCTTGTATGGCGGCGGCCTGAAGCGTCAAACGGAGATATGCGGACCAGTCTGTGGATTCCGTGCTCGCTTTTAAGATAACCGTAAGCATTTTCGCCGTCAATGGATATAGTGGCACTTTTTATGCCAGCCTCTTCTCCTTCAAGATAATCCATAACCTTATAGGTAAAGCCGTGGCGCTCCGCCCACCTCGTATACATCCGGTAAAGCATTGACGCCCAATCCTGCGCTTCGGTTCCTCCAGCTCCCGCATGGAAGGACAAAATTGCTCCGCAGGAGTCATATTCGCCAGAAAGAAGCGTCGTCAGCCGCTCTTCCTGCAGTTTTTTCTCAAAAGCCCCGAATCCGGAAACAAGCTCGTCAAGCATTGATTCGTCATTTTCTTCAAGCGCCATTTCGCATATCGTATACAGATCATCAAATGTGTCTTGAAGCTTTTTATATCCTTCACATTTCTGCTTAAGTTGCTTTATGCGCTTTAAGACTTTCTGGGAATTCTCTATGTTTTCCCAAAATCCTTCCTTTTCGGTCTGTTTTTCAAGTTCCGAAAGCTCCTGCTTTGCTTCGGACAGCTTCAAGGCATTGCCCAGGTCTTCAAGTACAGGTTTAAGGTTGTTCAATTTTATTTTGTATTCTTCAAATTCAAGCATAAGCTGCTCCCCTTGTAATAAGTCCCGTATAGTATATATAAAAATCCGCCGGATGTAAATATGTTTCATCCGCTATATCCGCTAAATCCTTTCCATCTCAAGGCAAAAAAGTTCTTTTTGGGCTTTTATTTGACGGATATATTTGTTATAATGTTACTGACGAGTCATAGCCACTCGTTACGGCGCGCAACCGGGCATATATAATTCATCACTGCGCCGCTTTGCGGCTGTTCCATAAGAAAACAAACAGAGAGGACGATTAAAAGTGATTTCACATGGCAAAGAGATTAAAGTTTTTGCCGGAAACTCTAACCCAGCGCTTGCAGAGGGAATTTGTAAAAAACTGAATATAGAGCTTGGAAAATCCATTGCCACCGCATTTTCCGACGGCGAAATATCCATCTCGATAAACGAGCCGGTGCGAGGAGCGGATGTCTTCATCGTTCAGTCCACCTGCAGTCCAGTGAATGACAACCTCATGGAAATGCTTATAATGATTGACGCCATGCGCAGGGCTTCCGCCGGGCGCATTACCGCTGTTATGCCATATTTCGGATATGCCCGTCAGGACAGAAAGGCCAAAAGCCGCGACCCCATTTCCGCTAAGCTCGTTGCAAACCTGATTACAGAAGCGGGTGCGGACAGAGTTTTGACTTTGGATCTGCACGCTTCCCAAATTCAGGGTTTCTTTGATATCCCTGTGGATAACCTTATGGGAAGCCCTCTCTTTGCGAATTACTATATCAACAAATTCGGTGCCGGAAACTACGACTGCATAGTAGTTTCCCCGGATGTCGGCAGTGTGGCGAGGGCAAGAAGGTTTTCCCACAAGCTTGGTCTTAACCTTGCAATAGTCGATAAGCGCCGTGAAAAGGCAAACAGCTCCGAGGTTATGAACATAATAGGAGACGTTAAAGGCAAAACCGTTATCATGCTCGATGATATGGTAGATACGGCAGGCAGCCTTTGTGGAGCCGCAAAAGCTCTTACAGAAATCGGCGGCGCCAAAGAAATCTATGCCTGCGCGAGTCACGGCGTCCTCTCCGGACCCGCAATCGACCGCCTTAATGAAAGCTGCATTAAAGAGCTTGTACTGCTTGATACAATTCCCTATCCTTCCGATAAAAAGTGCGACAAAATAAAATATCTGTCTGTGGACTCCCTTTTCTCCGAGGCGATCGCCCGAATTTATGAAGAAGTTTCAATATCTTCACTTTTCGACTGATAATTCACTCAATCTGAGATAGACTCTGTAATGCCGTCCGAGCGTACCCGTTCGGTTTCGGCTGCCGCCAACGCAATCTTTCTTTTGCAAACGGCGGTGAAAGGATTTGCTGTTATGATTTTCAAGAACAATAGCGGCGATGCTGCGTGGCTGGTTGCATTCCTTGGCAATCCCGGCGCCAAATACGCTGGCACACGCCATAACGCCGGATTTATGGCCGCTGACGCAACGGAAAAGCTAAATAACATAAAGATAAACAGGCTTCGCTTCAACGCCTTGACCGCTATAGCAACCATTAACGGCGAAAAAGTTCTTCTTATGAAACCTCAGACGTACATGAATTTATCAGGCAACGCCGTTGCTCCCGCCGCCGCATATTATAAACTTCCTCCGGAGAAAGTTATCATCGTAGTAGATGACATATCTCTGCCCGTCGGGAAAATTCGTATTCGGGCAAAAGGTTCAAGCGGCGGGCATAACGGACTAAAAAGCATTATTTCCGCTCTCGGCACGGAAAATTTTCCTCGAATTAAAATAGGCGTAGGTTCTCCT
>JAAYWX010000443.1 GCA_012516225.1 Clostridiales bacterium | reverse complement strand
ATGTCGAGGCACGCAAAGGCATCTTCATTCTCGTCGATTTCGTGTTTTAACCGTTCAATTTCATTTTCCAGCTCGCTGACGCTTTTCTGTCCGGCATAGCGGTTCTTTATCTCCGAACTCAACCGGACAATCTCTTCCGAAGCTTTTTGGCACTGTTCAAGGGTTTCCATGCTTTTTTGTTTCAGATTTTCCGTCTCGTCGTCTTCCAGTTTTTCCGGCAGGTTCCCGCCATTCAGGCGAAGAATTTCGCTGCGGATTTCTTCCGATTCCCGCTGTATCTGTTCCAGCGTACGGCCCTGCATCTCCTCTTTCAAATATTCCAGCCGGCTGTTGATTTTTACCCGTGCGGTATGAATTGCCTGCAATTGCTCTTTTAACCGGTGCAGGGCATGAACCGCTTCTTCGAAAGTGGATACGGGAATATATTTTCGGATATAAGCAATCAGGCTTTGGATGCCTTGGTTCAGGTTCTCCCTCGCCTGCGCTGCATCCGCTTTGGCACCCGCCAGGTTTTCCTGTTTTGCCAGCGTTTTCGCCAGCCGGCTTTCCTGCTCAATCTGCCTGTTCTGGAGTTCCTCCAGGGTTTCGCAGCCTATTCTCTGTAACTGGGACTGTATCTGCCCGTTAAGGGCTTTTTCATAGGCGGATTGGGTTTCAAACTGCTCCTGAAGGCTTTGCAGATCGGCGGACGGGGCTTCCTCTTTTCCGGCAAGCGCAACTTGCTTTTCCTTTACGCTGTTTGTAAGCTCCGCCAACTTTTCACCGGAAAACCGCAGCTTGATTTCAAGCTCCGTTCTTTTCTGTTCCGCAAGCGACAAGTCCGCCAGTGCGCTCTGAAGCCTTTGTTGCGCTTCTTCCGCTTTTTCCTGCATCCGCGCAGTCTTTTCCTGTAATTCCTTCTGCCTGCTTTCCGCATCGCTCACCGAGCGTTCGGCGGCTTCCACCTCCAAAGCCGCCGAACGGCGCGCCTGCTCAAGCCCGGCTTTCGCGCGCGCCGCTTCCTCTTCATCAATCACCGTGGTGGCGACTTCTTTTTCCTGCTTCCTGCCAAGCGCAGGGACAAGCAAAATTGCCGCGATTCCAACACCTGCAAAACAGGCCGGATGGACAAACACGCCCAGCAAAATGGATAAAAGAAGGAGAAGCGCCGCCGCGGCAAGCAAGGGCACATTTGCTTTTCGCCCGGCATCCTGCTTCACAAGAACCTGTTTGGGCGTTTCAGCCTGCTTCAGCCTTTCTTCCGCTGCTTCTATTTTTTGGCTGGAAAGCTGCTGCACGGATTTTAAATTGTGCAGAGCAACCTGATATTGCGTATTTACGCTTTCCTGTTCCTGTTTCAGGGAATCCAGCTTTTGCCGGCTCTCTTTTGCTTCCTCTTGCAGCCGGTTTACAGTATCCCGGATTTGTTCATGCTGCGCAGCGGCGTTTTTCAGCGAAGCTTCCTGTCTGGAATTTTCCTCTCTCTGAACCCGGAGCCGTTCTACTTCCTGCTCATATTCGGAGCGCAGCTTTTCTGCCTGCGAAAGCTTCTGTATGGTTTCTTTCAACGCACTCAGGGACTTTTGTACCGAAGCCTGTTCCTTGCCCATTTTTATGATACGGCTGATCTGTTCCGGTGGAATTTCGGCTTCCGCCGGAACAGAGGTCTCCTCCTCTTCCAGCGCCTGGACATTTCGGTCCCTTTCGCCGGCAACCTCTTTCAAGGATTGAATCCGGGCAATCTGTTCCTCGCCCTCGCTTACAAAAACCTCCGGAACGAAAGCGGGGTCCCCTTTTGCCAACTGCTTTTCCCTGTTGTCGCAGTCCAGAAGCTCTTTCTCAATTTCCTGCTTTTTCCGGATCAATTTCTCAAGGTCTTCAAGCTGCCGAAGCTTTTCCTGAAGACTGTATTGGGATTGATACTGCTGATATGCCTTTTCCAGCGCATCCTTTTCTTCCGCCATCTGTATGCGCCGGGCCTCCATCTGCTTCTTTTCTTCCTCCCGACGCAATGCCTCCGTACGTTCGTCCGAAAGGGAATGCAGAAGCTGATACTGTTTATCCAGAATCCCGATTTTTCCGCTTCTGGATTTCAACTGTTCCTTTGCGCTTTGCAGGCGGGTGTCCACCTTTTTCTGCGAAACGCTTTCATCCCCGGTGGAGACAAGGTTCAAAAGCTTCTGGGTGATCTCATCGTCCTTATCCGCTCCGGCCATGCTGCCCGCCTGCCCGATAAAGACACTTTTTTCAAACGCAGTATCCCCCATCCCCAAAAACCTCTGCCCAAGGTCGGTACCGCTCGCGATTTTCTCCTTTTCCCCGGTCGTCTGATTCCAAAGGCTGATTTTATCCGTCGCGTTCGCTGCGCCGAAAAGGCGCTCCCGCCGGTAAACCGT
>JAAYWX010000333.1 GCA_012516225.1 Clostridiales bacterium | reverse complement strand
GTTTTGGCGTTCCTCTGGAATTTCTGGCTTGAGGATATTTTTACCGATTCGGAAAGGATAACCATTCCTAATTTTGTCGGGGAAAACAGCGAGGAGGTTATCGAAAGCAAGGCTTTTGAAGACATTTTCAATTTCCATGTTGTATATTCTCTCGATCCAAATGCACCGGAGGGCGAAATTATCAGCCAGAAACCCGAGGCAGGCCGTAGCATAATGATAAGCGATGAAGGTATTGACATTGAACTCACGGTGAGCACCGGAATACTTAAAACCAAAATGCCGGATTTGGTAAACCACGAATACCGAGAGGCAAAGCTTATACTTGAAAAACTAAGCTTTGCAGTCGAGGTAGAAACCGTTCCATCCGACACCATAACAGAAGGCTATGTGGTAAGTACTGATCCAGCGGCGAATGAAGAAGTTGCCTCCGGTTCAACGGTGCATATTTATGTCAGCGGTGGTCCGGAACTGAAAGAAGTCACTATGCCCAATCTTGTCGGCAAATCCAAGGATGCGGCTGTCGCTGCGCTATCAAAACTTTCCCTTAAAGTAGGCAGCATAAGTGAAGAAGAAAGCGGATATGCAGCAGGTACGGTCATATGGCAGAATGTATCTGCCGGAGAAAAAATTATGGAAGGTTCAGTCGTCTATCTGAAGGTTTCAACCGGCCCGGCAGCTTCTCCCTCACCTGAGCCGCCGGCAGAGTCTGCAGTCCCATCGGCGGAACCGAGCAGTGGAGCCAGTGCCTGATATGAAAAGCGGAACTATTGTTAAAGCACTGAGCGGCTTTTATTACGTCCGTTCGGAAGGCAGTGTTTACGAATGCCGGGCCAGAGGCCGATTCAGGCTTGATGGAATATCGCCTCTTGTCGGAGATAGGGTTGATTTCAGCCTTGACTCATCCGGGAAAGGTACGGTAGATCGCATTCATGAGCGCAGAAACTGCTTTTCACGTCCCGCTGTCGCAAATATAGACTGTATGGTCATCCTTGCTTCAGCCGTCAATCCTGTAACAGACCCTTTCCTCATAGATAGAGTTGCCGCTCTTGCCGAAAATGCGGACTGTGAAGTTGTAATCTGCATTAATAAAGCTGACCTTAATGCAGGCGACAGCCTATACAACATATATAAATCCGCAGGATATCCGACCATAAGAACAAGCGCTGTCACCGGTGAAGGCATTGGGGAGCTTCGAGACATACTTAAAGGCAAATTATGCGCCTTTACCGGAAATTCCGGCGTGGGAAAGTCAAGCATTTTAAATGTGCTTTCCCCCGGACTTAACATCAGAGTTGGTGAAGTCAGCGAAAAGCTTGGGCGAGGCCGCCATACGACTCGTCATGTTGAGATTTTTTCACTCGGCGATGACATATATGTTGCCGATACCCCGGGTTTTTCCTCTTTTGATATGGACAGAACGGAGCATATACCAAAAGAGCGGCTTCAGTTTGCTTTCAGGGACTTTGAACCGTACATCGGCAAGTGCCGTTTTGACAACTGCGCCCATATAAAAGAGCCGGGC
>JAAYWX010000332.1 GCA_012516225.1 Clostridiales bacterium | reverse complement strand
TCTCTATACTGTCCAAGATTTTTAGCAAACTCCGCTTCACCTTCCGTCATGTTGCCATCGGCGCCGTTCTTTGCAAAAAATTCAAGATTTGCTCTTGCTGTCGAAAGCCTTTCCAGTGCATTTTGGGCTTGCGTAAGAATTTCCCCCGAGTAATTAAGCGGACTTCTGTAATGGCTCATAAGCATAAACATTCGAATAGCATCGTATCCGTAAGCTTCGGCCGCCTCCCGAACGGTAAAGAAGTTGCCGAGAGATTTGCTCATTTTTTTATTGTCTATGCTTATAAATCCATTGTGCAGCCAGTAATTTACAAACTTGCACCCGTTTGCGGCCTCAGACTGGGCGATTTCATTTTCATGGTGCGGGAAAATCAAGTCCTGTCCTCCGCAGTGGATATCTATAGTTTTTCCTAAATATCGGTTGCTCATGGCACTGCATTCAATATGCCATCCGGGCCGTCCCTGCCCCCAGGGCGAATCCCAGTAAGGCTCTCCCGGCTTTGCCGCTTTCCAAAGTGCAAAATCCATGGGATTTTCTTTTACGTCGGCGACATCAATTCTCGCCCCTGCCTGAAGGTCTTCAAGCGGCTGGTGGCTTAGTTTCCCATAATCCTCAAATTTCGTTGTACGGAAATATACGTCGCCGTCCGCTTCATATGCATAGCCTTTTTTGATAAGCTCCTGAACCATTGATATTATCTGATCGATATTCTCTGTCGCCTTAGGGTGAATTGTGGCCTCCCTTACACCAAGTCCCTTGCAGTCCTTGAAATATTCTTCAATATACTTCTCGGAAATTTCTTTGGAGCTAACTCCTTCTTCGTTGGCTCTTTTTATTATTTTGTCGTCAATATCAGTAAAATTCTGGACAAAAGTAACTTCATAGCCTCTGTATTCAAGGTATCTCCTAAGCACATCAAACATTATTATAGGTCTTGCATTACCTACATGTATATAGTTGTAGACTGTCGGTCCGCATGCGTACATACGAACCTTTCCTTTTTCGATAGGAACAAAATCTTCCTTTTGCATCGTGAGTGAATTGAACAATTTCATTTGTAAACCTCCAAAATCTGTAATATCTATTCGCCCTTGGCTTTCTTTTCCAATAGGGCATTTATCTGCTCATGCAGAGAAATAAGCTCAAGCGCGACAGGGTCTGTAATGGGTATCTGATCGACTTCGCCAACGTAATTAACTTTCTGTCCGTCAACTCGGACTATTCTTGCCGGAACTCCGACAGCGGTGCTGTTTGGAGGAACTTCCTTTAAAACAACAGCATTTGCAGCTATTCTGCTGTTGTCGCCAACTTTAAACGGTCCAAGGATTTTAGCTCCGGCCCCTATAAGGACATTATTTCCTATTGTTGGATGCCTTTTCCCTGTATCCTTGCCCGTACCCCCAAGTGTAACTCCCTGATAAATAAGGACATCATCGCCTATTTCGGCTGTTTCTCCTATTACTATGCCCATTCCGTGGTCAATAACAAGACGTTTTCCTATTTTTGCTCCGGGGTGTATTTCAATTCCCGTCTTTTTTCTTGAACGCTGAGAAATCCATCTTGCGATAAATTTCATATTGTGTCTGTAAAAAAAATTGGCTCTTTTATGCGAGATAGTCGCTTTAATTCCGGGGTACAGCAAAAAAACCTCAATAGAAGAGCGCGCGGCCGGATCTCTCGCTTTATATGCTGCGATTGTTTCTCTCAAGTCTTTAAACATAAAAGACACCTCCAGAAAACCAAAACGCCTCTCATGGGCAAAATGCCCATGAGAGGCGAATATCACTTCGCGGTTCCACTCTCGTTTATTACTCACCGGCAAATACCGGTTTCCGCCATAACGCGGCGGTAACGGAGAAGCATTTCCTCTTCCCGAGGCTCCGGGGCGCACTTCAGACACTTCTGCGAAATTGCCGCTTTCAGCCTATGGCGGCAAATCTCTGTAACGCCGAATGTGTCTTACTTTTCCCTTTCACAGCCTGCATATCATATATGCCATTATATTACCATATGCCTAAAAATGTGTCAATCTTTAAAATTCAGTGCCTTCTTGTTCACAGCGAAATATTCTATTCCGGAATAAACGGTAGTTAAAACGATTATTGCGGTACAAATTGCATCAACAGTCAGCCATGGAAGGAATGCATAGTTATGTATAGGCAGAAACATAAAGCAGCAGCATAAAATTGAAAGCGCAGTCTTAACCTTGCCTGAAACCGCAGCAGCAATAACCGTTCCGTCCTCCATTGCCACGAGCCTAAGTCCCGTAACAGCAAACTCTCTGGCTATTACAATTATGCAGGCCCACGATGGCATCTGCCCTCTCTCTACAAATATTAGAAGAGCGGATGTTACAAGCAGCTTGTCCGCGAGCGGATCAATAAATTTCCCGAAAGTTGAAATTTGATTATAGCGTCTTGCAACATATCCATCGAGACTGTCAGTAAGCGACGCAAGTGCAAAAATAATCAGTGCTGCATAATCATGTCCCGGGAAATCCGCAAGTGCAGCGGCGATAAAAAACGGAATAAGAGCAATACGAGCCATTGTAATTTTACTTGCTGTGGTCATTTTTCAAAGTCAGTCCTTTCTTCCGCCTGTCTGCCGAACCATTCCCCATCGGACACGTCGGTAAGCTCAATATCGGCAAATTCACCGGCGGGGCAAGCACCGGAAAAAAACACAATACCGTCAATATCGGGAGAATCGGCATAGCTTCTGCCGAACTGAAGCCCCGTTTCCTCATCGTATCCTTCGCACAGCACCTTTACTG
>JAAYWX010000331.1 GCA_012516225.1 Clostridiales bacterium | reverse complement strand
GTTTATCACTATCATATACAGTGAAAAGCAGAACGCAAGCACAATAAGTACATAAATTAAATTAGGCTCTAAAACCAGCAGTTTGAATCCGCGGACAAGCCCTTTGCTGAGCGTGGCCGCGTTTCCTTTTATGAAAACTTCCTTAATCTGGTTTAAAAGTGGCGTAAAAACCTCATCCTTGTAACCGTACTGCCATGGAAGAAAAAGTTCCGCTCTTTGCCCGTATACTCCTGACGGTGCAATTTTTGTCACAGTGAAATAGATTGCAGCATTCGGGAACATCAAAAGTCCCCAGCGCATTCTCTCCCGCCCGCGCTTTTTTGCGTGGCACAGCATAACTGCAAAAGTAGCTGCTCCGGAAAGCAGAATCACCTGTTCATAAAAGCAGAAAGCTATGAATTGAAAAACAGAAAATGCCGCAAGCCGGCTTTTCCCTCCTTTTTCGCACCATTCATCAAAGAACAGAAGTGATAGCGAGGCAAAAAAAGCTCCCACAACAATGCGAGATGAGGCGGAAATCCAATATGTCCCCTCAAATCCCAGCGGCAAAAGGGCATATATTACAAAAAACATATATCCCGTCCCGAAATGTTTCGAAAAAACCATATGGAAAAATATTGCGGAAGCCATATACAATGCGGAAATTATAGCGACCGCCGCTATCATGCATCCGTAAAATTCCGACCATACGAATATGTCCATAATACCCGCGAGAGGTCGCGATGACAGCATTCCGAGAGATTTAACAAGTCCCCATAAATCCCCGCCGTAGGCCCTGTAATTATGGTATTGAATATAGTCGTCAAGCTGATAAAAATATTCAAATCCATAATAGCAGTATCGCGCAAAAATCATTCCGGACAGGACGAACGAAAGCGGGAGATATATACTTTTTTCAATATATGATACTTTTCTTGTCACGTTCTTTCCCTTTCAAGACGTTTTTTTACAGAACGGCGTATTTTTAAAATGTCGCCGAACATTTTAACGCTGTCGCGGACTACCTTAACTTTCGATTCCCTGTGATTCTCTATTTTAACAGGTATCTGGTCAACTTTGAAAGACAGACCGACGGCAAGCATCATTACTTCAAAATCGAACGCAAATCCGTCCGTTTCGCAGCGACAGAAAATTTCTTCTGCCGACTTTGAGGAAAATGCTTTAAGACCGCATTGCGTATCATATCTGAATCCCGCAAGCAGTCCCGTAAGGAAACTGAAAAGCCTGCTTGCAATAAGCCTGATCACGGGATAGTCGCTGTACCCTTCCGGATGAAGCTTCCTTGAACCTATGGCAATGTCTGCCTCTCCGCTTTTTATCTTTTTCACAAACTCGCCTATAACGTCTATCCCGTATGCAAGGTCGGCATCAGTATAAACTATTATGTCTCCTTCGGCCGCAAGGATTCCTTCTCTTACAGCGCTGCCCTTACCCTTATTCGGCATATGTCCGACACAGCGTACACCTCTGTCGGCAAATCCTTTTGCAATTGCTCTCGTATTGTCGGTGCTTCCGTCATCTGAAATTATAAGTTCATATTCCAAAAAACTCTTTTCAAGATAAGAAAGCACCGTTTCGATTGTGTTTTCAATAATTGCCGATTCGTTATAGGCAGGAATTACAAGCGATATTTTTCCTGTTTTCATAGCGGCCTCCCCGCTTTTTAAGTATTCGCGCTGATTTTACGCTTTTTTCTACTTCTTGTCAAACAGCCCATTTCTTATCTGTTCACCTTTTGCACAACATATTGTGTGTTTTGCACCTATTTTAAATCCGCCAAAACAATATATACGATTTTCAGTAAAATTTATACTTGTCAAAAAACATCATTTGCTGTACAATATCGGTATCCACGGAGGTTAATATGTTAATTTGCGGACTGCAGAGGCTCTCTCTGCTTGATTACCCTGAAAAGCTTGCGGCAACGGTTTTCACCGGCGGTTGCAACCTGCGCTGTCCTTTCTGCCATAATGCTGCACTTGTGACAAAGGTATCTGATACTCCGTCTTTCTCGGAAAATGAAGTCTTACATTTTCTCGAAAGTCGTATAGGCAAACTTGATGGTGTGTGCATAACGGGCGGCGAGCCGCTGCTGCAAAGTGATATAGATGATTTTATCGTAAAAATACGGAAACTCGGTTTTCTCGTCAAACTTGATACAAACGGCGTTTTCCCCGAAAAGCTGTCCCGCCTGCTCTCAAAAGGACTGCTTGACTATGTGGCAATGGACATTAAAAATTCCCCCGAAAAGTATGCTGCCACAGCAGGCATTCCAGATTTTGACCCTGCGCCTGTATTTGAGAGTGCCCGCTTAATCATGAACAGTGGCATACCTTATGAATTTCGCACCACCCGTGTCCGCGAATTTCACACAGAAACCGACATTGAAAAAATCGGTGGGTCGGTTTTGGGCGCAAAAAACTATTTCCTGCAAATTTTTGAGG
>JAAYWX010000330.1 GCA_012516225.1 Clostridiales bacterium | reverse complement strand
GCCATGGTTTTTAGATAACTTTGATAGCTGCCAAAGTGCAGATACTTAAATGGAAGTTGTCCTATATGAAAATCTCAAATTTCTTTCTTCGTCAGACTTGCTCCTTTTCTAAAATATCTTTAATGTCTTCATATCATATGGCTTCCAATCACTTCAGCATCATACAACTCCTTGATTTCCTCATCGGAATACCCCAGCTCTCTCATGATGCTGTCGGTATCCTGTCCCAGAAGCGGCGAACCGCGCTTTATTTCACACGGAGTATTATTAAAACGAATAGGGTTTTTATAAAAACGAACTGCACCGATTTTATCCTGCTGAACGAACTCTGTAACACCGGTCTCATTTGAGTGTTTAGATGTATAGGCTTCAATAAACGTAAGGATGGCAGAGGCCGGTACCCCTTGGCTTAACAGTTTTTCTTCGATCTGTGAGCGGAACAAAGTTCGGGTAACAGCTTCAATCTCCGCTACAAGGGCATCCCTGTTTTTTATGCGCGAGGCGTTGTCCGCAAATAAGGGGTTGTCAATAAGTTGCGGTATCTCCAATGCTTCGCATAGCTTCCGGAAACGTTCCTGCGTGTCGGCAATTATAACTGCAAAGCCGTCACGTGCCTCAAAGATTCCGTAGGGAGCTATGAAGCGGTCATGGTTGCCAAATCTGGACTGCGTAGAGCCATATTTAGCATAATCCATCAATGTTTCCTCGCATGAGCGCATGGCTACATCGGCCATAGCCACGTCCACTCTGCATCCCTTGCCAGTTCGGCGCGCATCAATCAGCGCCATTAATGCAGCATTAAGCGTGTATATACCCGCGAGCGTATCACATATGCTGTTGCCCGCTTTCATTGGAGCTCCATCCGGTTCACCATTGCTGCCGGCGAAACCTCCGCGTGCCGCAGCTATGGCATCGTAGCACGGATACTTCATCATAGGGCCGGAAGCGCCAAAGCCGGAAAGTGAAACAAATACAATTCGAGGATTAATTTCTTTTAGCTTTTCATATCCCAAGCCTAACCGGTCAATTGAACCACTTTTAAAATTTTCCAAAACAACATCACAGTGCTTTACCATCTCATAAATTATTGCTTTGCCCTCAGGTTTCGCCAAATTCATCTCTATACTTTGTTTGTTCTTGTTATATGAAGCGAACAGTGTGCTCAGTCCATTAACAAATGGAGCCCATGTTCGAGCCTGATCACCTTCACCATATTTTTCGACCTTCCATACCTCTGCGCCGAGGTCGGCAAACTGCCACGCTACAAAGGCGCCGGAAAGTGCTATTGTAAAATCCAGCACTTTCAATCCCTTGAGCACACCATTGGTTTCAAAATCCCCCATAAAGATTCTCCTCTATAAATCATTTAGATTATTGCAGTTTCCTTTAAGTTAGCAATCTCGCTTTCCGGCATTTTCAATATCTCTTTCAAAACGATTTCCGTATTCTCGCCCAAAGCAGGAGCCTGTCCTATCTCGTTGTCATTCTCATTATCACGCAGGAACTTTGCAGGTTTTCCAATCTGAAGGGTATTCCCCACTTTGGAGTCATAAATAGGAAGTATCATCTCCCTAACTTTTACCTGCTCATCATTAACCAGCTCTTTAACCGTGTAGCATGGCGCACCTGGAACCATTGCTTCCTTGCATATCCGGTCAGCTTCTTCAATAGTGATTGATGCAAAAAATTCTTTTAGCTGCAAATCAAGGTCTCCAAAGTAGTTCTCCATAGAGCGTACAGGGTCATGGCTGTATCTCGGATCCTCAACCCAGTCATTGCGGCCTGCCGCTTTGCTGAACGACCACCATTGCTGGTCACTGCCTATACTTAGTGCAAACCAGCCGTTTTTACATTTAAAAGTATCTGTGGGATTTGTTGTCGGGAAACCGTTGCCGATTCGCTTAGGCAACTCGTTCATCCCGAGCAAACACTGTGAATAGGTGTCGTCAATCGACATAACCGCTTGCCATGAAGAAACAGAAACCTTCTTTCCCTCACCTGTATCCATAGCATTAAGATATGCCGCCATCATCCCCGCGGTAAGATGCCAACTGCCGTAATAATAGCTCAGCGGGAAGCCTATTTTAGTAGGCTTTTCGGGAAATCCCGTTTTGTCAAGAAGCCCGCTACGAGCCATAACCACCAGATCGTAGTCTGGATAGTCCTTCCATGGGGCCATCCTCCCCGAACGGCGTCAAAATACCGTAAACCAGCTTCGGATTCAGCTCCTTAAGCGTTTCATAACTTAACCCTATATCAGCCATCACCTTTTCCGGTACATTTGATATAAGCATGTCAAAGTGAGGCACCATTCTTCTAACAATTTCCTGCCCCTGCGGTTTAGCAATATCAATTGTTACGCTTTTCTTTCCTCTGTTATAATAGGCTTGGTAGATCCCCTCTTTATCACCGCTGTCTGCGCCCCTTCTGCGGATAAGATCACCGACGCCTGGCTTTTCAATTTTCACAACCTCTGCGCCATAATCGGCAAACATGCTGCCTATATATGGGTTCCCGTCTGTTAAATCCAAAACCTTCAATCCAATAAGCGGCTTCATTAAATTCTCCTCTCCATATTTAAAATCGGTATCAGTATTTTCACTGATAAGGCCGATAATATTTTAACAATTTCATCTGTATATTTATTGGAGCAATCTTTGTGCCAACTTAAATAAATATACAAAATCTGTAAATCTTATTATTTTTAGCGCACTGTGCTGCTTAACTATAATAACGTATCAAACACATAAGAAACCCAATACATACGTCACCTCTAATTTGTAATTTTTAAATAAAATATTTCACTCAGCGAACGTATTTTTAATGTAATTATATTTATTTCATCATCTCTATGGTAAACTGGCATTGCGAAATGTGTCAACTAATAGTTTACTGTGTAATGTTCCAGTTTACACCTATATGTAAACTGGAACATTACACTTTTGCCTGTTTCCGTCCATATTGTTCATTGACCATTTAAATCAAAGAGATTCTTATGCCATGCCAGCCTAAAAGTTTGTGAGCTATGGTATTAAAGTCTTTGCAGTTACTTTGCAAGCTTCGGTTTGCACTAATATTTAGCTGTCAATAATATGTTTTTCTTTAAAATTGCAAGTTTGGCATGTAAATTGCGTGTTATATAAAGCAGGGACTCATAAAAGAGTCAATTCACTCAGGGATGGTGTATAATGAAAATTATTGTATGTTGTAAAATAGTTCCCGACGAACAGGAAATTGGCGTTCTGCCCAGCAAAGAGCTTGACTTGAGCAAAGCTTCTTGGAAAATCAGCCAGTATGACCTGAACGCCATTGAAGCTGCGAAGAAATTGTCCAGCGAAACCTCTGGCTTCCTCACAGCGCTGAGCGTAGGAAGATCCAGCGCGCTGGAAGGAACAAAAATTCGCAAGGACATTCTCTCCCGTGGTCCTGAAGAGTTGGCATTAGTAATCGATGATACTCATATGTTTTCTGATTCGCTTGAAACGGCAAAGGCTATCGCTGCCGCATTAAAGAGCACCGATGGGTTTGATGTTGTTCTGTGCGGAACCGGTTCGGGTGATCTTTATTCTCAAGAGGTTGGTATCCAAGTTGGCGCTTTGCTTGATATCCCTACTGTAAATAACGTTACCGATATCAGACCCAATGGCAATATTCTGGAAGTCGAGCGTACTCTTGAAGACGGTATTGAGGTTTTGGAGGTCACCTTACCTGCTGTTCTATCTGTTACATCCGATATAAATGTCCCGTCTGTGCCCGCAATGAAAGAAATAATGCGTGCCGGTAAAAAACCTGTTCATGTGCTGGAGGTTCCCCTTACAGATGCGCTCCCCTCTATTAATAATCTTAGTCAGCAGGTTCCTGATCAGCAGGAACGTCGGATGATAATTATTGAGGGTGACGACGAGGAAGCTGTAGAATCACTTTACCAGTTCCTCAAAAAAGAAATCCTATAAGGCATGTAATAGTAAGGAGGAATAGAATATGCCCTTTCAGTCTATATTTGTAATTTCAGAAAAAAAAGAGTCTTTATATGAGCTTTGCTTCGGTGCCAGAAAACTGTCGGATCAAGTGACAGCCGTTATTTTCGGTGACCGTACTGCAGCTGAAAATGTCGCTGATTGCGGTGCGAAATGCGTTTTATATTGCCCAACAGAGTCCTGTATTCCTGAAGATTACTGCAAGGCTATTGCCTCAGAAGTCAAAAAATCCCCATGCGCATTAGTGCTCCTTAACAACTCTGTTCGCAGCCGCTGCATTGCGGGAAAGCTTGGTGCATATCTGGATACCGCAGTTATAACCTGCGCAAGCGAAATAGTTGCCGATAACGGCGATATTGTATGCAAACGTACTGTATATGGTGGAGCAGCCATAAGCAGTCAAGCATTTACCGGTTCTTATGGTGTTATTACAGTTGGCAACGGTATTTTTGGCGATATTGATGCGAAATATCCTGTCACTGAAAAAATTGAGCAGATTTCAGAAAAACCTGAGTGTACCGTCAAAATTATTGCCCGTAATGAAAAGAAAAGCGGCGGCACAAACCTTGCCGCAGCGAAAAGAATTGTTGATGTTGGTCGTGGACTGGCCTCTGAAGAGGATCTTGATATGTGCAATCAGCTTGCATCTTTGTTGGATGCTGAAGTCGGCTGCTCACGGCCAGTGGCTGAAAACAACAAGTGGATGCCAATTTCTAATTATATCGGCCTTACTGGTACAACGGTTAAACCAGATCTCCTGTTTGCACTTGGAGTATCCGGGCAAGTTCAGCACATCGCAGGAATTAATAAATCTAAGGTCATTGTAGCTATTAACAAAGATAAGAACGCTCCCATCTTTAAAAATGCAGACTTCGGTATTGTAGGCGATATTTATAAGATAGTTCCTGCTCTTATTAAAAAACTATCCTGATTTTTTAACTTATAAGCAGTGGAAACGCATAGTCCCGTTAAATAGAAAGACTGGCATTTGAGGGAAAACAATAATAATAACTTCTAATTGTTTGGTCGATGCATTGCAGAAGCCACAATCCTTTTATTACTAAGAATCGAGATAATGTATATGACAGATATAGTTGGAAATCGTACATTGAGAAGCCAATGGGACGAAACTGTCCTGTATTATGGGGACAGAACTTTTTTAGAATTTGTATCCGTAGAAAATGAAGTCGTCTCATACTCCTATAACGATTTTGACAGGATGGTGAAGCAAACCGCAAACCTGTTTCTGGATATCGGAATACAAAAGGACGAGCTTGTTGCGACACATCTTCACAACACACCTCAATATCTAATTTGCTGGCTGGCATTGGCACAAATTGGCGCTGTCACCGTTCCGCTTAATGAACACTATAAGCTGGATGAAAGTGCCTATGTTTTGAAAAAATGCGGAATACGCCGCATTATCGCCGAGCAAAGATCAATTGATATCTTTGTTTCAGCACGCGATATATTAAATCTGGATTCCATAATACTGACCGACGGGTACAGTGAACAGCCGGGAATTATATATCTTATGGACGAAATGTCTAAACAACCTGTTGAGCTTAAGGAAAATCGCAAAGTCTCTCCAGAAGACATGGCTGTGATTCTTTTTACATCCGGCACAACCTGCCATCCTAAGGGAGCTATTTACACTCACTACAACGTTGTTTATGGAGGCCTCCTTCACGCATCTCAAATGGGAATGAGCGAAGGAGATAAATTCCTGAGTTCCATGCCCTGCTATCACATGGATTTTCAAGAAATGGCCGCCATGCCGGTTATCTGCACGGGTAGCACTCTTATCATGGTGGAGCATTATAGTGCCCGAAGATTTTGGCGCCAGATTTGCCAGCACAAAGCAAATTTTACAGATACCATGTCCATAATGAACCGTACAATGCTGCTTCAGCCTGTGCAGCCATGGGAAAAAGACCACTGCTTAAAGCAAATATATTTCTCAATGGGTCTGAGCAACGAAGAAAAAGAAAAATTCGAATCAAGGTTCCGAGTACGTCTTTTAAACTCCTACGGCATGACAGAAACCGTTTCCGCTGTGACCTGTGTTCCGCTGTTTGGTGAGCAAAACTGGCCTTCTGTAGGACGTCCGGCTTTCTCCTATGACATTAAAATCATTGATTGTGACGGTAATGAGGTCCCACCTTATACTGTAGGAGAGATATGTATCCACGGTATTCCCGGAAAAACAATTATTCCCGGATACTATAATGACCCCGCGGCAACAGCAAAACTCATAGACGCAGATAACTGGCTCCACTCTGGTGACAAAGGCTATTTGGATGAAGGCGGCTGGCTATTCTTTGTTGACCGTAAGGACAATATGATTAAGCGCGCAGGTGAAAACATCAGCAGTGAAGAGGTGGAATGTGTACTTACTTCTCATGAAAAAATCGCAGATGCAGCGGTAATTGGCGTTCCTGATCCTATTCGCGACCAGGCAGTAAAGGCCTATGTTCAGCTGGTTGAAAACGAAAGCCTAACCGAGGCGGAGATTATGGATTATTGCGCAGCCCGGCTTTCAAAGTTCAAAGTACCCACAATAATTGAGTTTGTTTCAGACTTTCCTCGCACATCAAACGGTAAAGTCAAAAAACAGCTTCTAAAGCAAGCTTCTTTGAATGCGGAACAAATTTCGCCATTAAAATAATAAGTTTTTGCATTAATTAAATAGTTTGAAAGAAGGAATATCAAACATGAACATGCTTGTTTGCATAAAGCAGGTTCCTGATACCACAGAAATCAGGATAGACCCTGTTAAGAACACCCTAATACGCGACGGTGTACCCAGTATCGTTAACCCTTTTGATGCATATGCCCTTGAAGCAGCCGCAAGAATAAAAGATAAAGATCCGTCCTCCCAAATAGTCCTTCTGTCTATGGGTCCGGAGCAGGCAAAGAATGCACTTAAGGAATGTCTCGCTGTAGGCGGCGACAAAGCATATCTTGTAAGCGACCGTGCTTTTGGCGGTTCTGACACTCTCGCAACAAGCTACATACTATCAAGAGCAATAAAGAAAATTGAAGAAACTGAAGGCAAGTTTGACATTATTTTCTGCGGTAAGCAGGCTATCGACGGCGATACAGCTCAGGTAGGTCCGGAAATCGCAGAGCATCTTGGCTATCCTCAGGTAACATATGCACTTGAAGTCTTTGTTGACGGGGAAAAGGTTAAAGTTAAAAAGGAAATTGAAGAAGGCTATGAAATGATAGGCGTTCAAACTCCCTGTGTTATTACAGTGACAAAGCCGTCTTTTGATCCACGTTATCCTTCTGTAAAATCAAAGCTTGCTGCCAATCGTAAAGAGATTGCAACTATCACATCGGAAGACATTTCTGACCTTGACAGATCTAAAATAGGTTTAAAGGGATCCCCAACAAAGGTTAAAAAGACTTTTACTCCCTCTGTTAAGAGCGGCGGAGTAAAAATTTGTGAAGACAGCGGCTCTGCAACAGCTAAAAAGCTGTTTGAAGTGCTTGTTGCTGACGGCATTATTTAATTTAGGGGGATTTTAAAATGGATGCAATAACCAAAGATTTATGGGTTCTTATAGAAACTAATGAAGACGGAACTTCCAAGAACGTTGGTCTTGAACTTCTTTCCGCTGGCCGCAAGCTTGCAGACAAGCAGGGAGGAAAACTTGTTGGTATAGTCATTGGAAATAATGTAGACTCCGCTGTAAAATTCGCTGCTTCATACGGAGCAGATAAAATTATTGTTGTTGAAGGTGAAGAATATGCTCACTATACAACCGACGCTTATGCAAAAGCACTTTGTACTCTGATTGAAAAATATGGTCCCACCAGTATTCTTATCGGCGCAACTAATAATGGACGTGACCTTGCCCCCCGCGTTGCCTGCCGTTTAAGTACCGGTCTTACCGCAGACTGCACATCTCTT
>JAAYWX010000329.1 GCA_012516225.1 Clostridiales bacterium | reverse complement strand
CATCGTGTTTTTGGTTTTTGGGAGACTGAAAAGGCGTTTCGCCGAGGAGTTATAATTGAGCCGGCATGAGCATCATCAAAGTTGATAATGTACATAAAAAGTTTCGGGTCTACTATGACAAAGGCTCGACGCTCAAGGAAAAAGCGCTGTTCAGGAACCGGAACAGGTATGAAGACCGCTGGGTTCTGAGAGGCATCAGCTTTGAGGCCCAAAAAGGCGAGACCATCGGGCTGATCGGGCGCAACGGCGGTGGCAAATCGACGCTGCTTAAACTGCTGTCGCGCATTATGTACCCGGACGAAGGCAGCATCGAGATTAAAGGGCGGGTTTCCAGCCTGATCGAACTGGGCGCGGGTTTCCATCCGGATATGAGCGGCCGCGAGAATATCTATACCAATGCGGCGATATTCGGACTTAAGAAAAAGGAGATCGACGAGCGCCTTGATGATATCATCGCTTTCTCGGAACTGGAAGAGTTTTTGGACAACCCGGTGCGCACCTATTCTTCGGGAATGTATATGCGTCTGGCTTTTTCCGTTGCCATCAATGTGGATGCGGATGTACTCCTGATCGATGAGATACTCGCCGTGGGGGACGCCAACTTCCAGGCCAAGTGTTTTAACCGGCTGAGGGAACTCAAAGCCAAGGGCGTTACGATTGTGCTGGTGACGCACGAAACCAACACCGTATCAACGTTCTGTGATAAGGCTATCTGGCTCAACGATGGTGTCATTCAGGCCAGCGGAAAGTCCAAGCTGGTGGTGGATCAGTACTTAAAGTACATGAACCAGGAGCTATATGAGTCCATACAGGCTCAGGAGCAAAGAAAACGGGATGCCGAAGTACCTAAGCCGCCTGAGGCGGAACCTCCTGCGGATGCAGCTTCAACGGATCAGGTTTCTGCGGAAGAAAATCCTGCGGAACAGGCTCCTGTGGACGAGGATGCGGGCAAGGCCGACAGCAATGCTGACGAAGAAAAGATCGATTACGAAGCCAACAGGTTCGGACTGCGTTTTGTGGAAATCACCAAAGCGGGATTTGTAAATGAAAAGGGTGAATTGACCTATATCATCAGGCATGGTGAGAGAGCGGAGCTGAGGATATACTATAAAGTAAATAAGCCGCTCGACCGTTACAACTTCGGCATGGGCTTTTTTACGTTAGACTACGTATGCCTCTATGGGGTCAATACGGAAATGGACGGACATATTATCACCCAGCTTCCTGATGAAGGTTACGTTTCGTTTATTATAGACGATTTAATGCTGCTCTCCGGGAAGTATATTTTGCAGGTCGCTGTGGTGGATGGCAATGGTACGCCGATGGACTATTATCGCAATTACAGCTTCTTCGACGTGATATCAAATGTTCAGGCTGTTGGTATCACTGAGATACGGCATATTTGGAAAATCCCCGAATAATGAAAGGAAACCCCGATGTCATATTTTAGAAATGTAGAACATAAGGTCATATTTGAAAAACTCACTGACCTGCCCCTGTATGATGACTTTTGTAATGCGTGTGCAGGATCTGGACAGCCTGGAGTTGACAGGATCGGGCAATATATAAGCGAGGTGGCAAGCCGTATTCAAACGCTTTCCACCAATCAAAACAACCCCTATTACCGTTTTGTTGTTTCCGAGAGAAAGGGTATTGGCAAGCTTATCGTTTTCACCAAACGGGTTATCCGCCGTGTTTTGAAGTGGCTGATCGAGCCGATATGCGCGCAGCAGTCTGCTTTTAACAGCGAGGTGACGCCCTGTATTGGACGGCTCCTGGAGATTGAGGTGGATACGCGCGTCAATATCGGCAAGCTCCATGATAGAATCGGAGTGCTGGAAGCGCAGCAATCAAGGCTGACCGCACTGGAGCAGCAGGTTGCCAGGGTGGCCGAGCTGGAACAGCAGATGGCAAAGCTTGCAGACATTGAGCGTAATTACAGTATCCTGCAGGACAAGCTCTCCGCTTATGAAACGGCGAGTGATATGGGCTTTTGGAATAAGAGGTCGATGGCCCAGTCGGGCGAGGATATGATTGCAGCCTATATCACATATGTGCTGGGCATACCTCCGCAGGATTGCACCTACCTTGATCTGGGAGCGAATCGCGCAAAGGAGCTCAGCAATACCTTTTATTTCTACAGTAAGGGCGCCAGCGGCGTATTGGTGGAAGCCAATCCGCAGCTTATTAATGAACTGAAATTTTACCGCAGTCGCGATGTCATCCTGAACAAATGCGTCGCTCCGGTGAGCGGCCAGCAGGTGGAATTTTATATATTAAGCGGAGACGGCCTGTCCACGCCGGATTATGCCGGAGCGATGGAGGCTATTGAAAGAAACCCCAGCCTCAGCATTGTGGACACGGTGATGGTGGAGACGATCAGCGTCAATGATATTTTTGCTCAGTACTTCTCTAAGACGCCGGTAATATTGAACATTGATATCGAAGGCAAAGAGCTGGAGATATTGGAGAGCATTGATTTTGAGAAGTATCGGCCGCTTATCATCATACTGGAAACGATACCCTACAGGCCGAGGCTGGTATATGATGAAAAGAAGGAAGACATCGTGGCTTTTTTGAAAGGGAAAAACTATACGGAATATGCCTTTACCGGAATCAATTCCATATTTGTTGATCGGGAAAAGCTCAGCGACAAATAACTCAGTTCTATTTTACAGGAGGCATTATAAATGAATATCGCTTTTGATGCGACTGCCATATTGGGGCCGATGAGCAAAAACCGTGGCATTGGCAACTATGCGTTTGAATTATTTAAAACGATGATAGCCAGTGACACGAAAAACCAGTATTTCTTTCTCAATTTCATCGAAGAATATTCCCTAACGGCGCAGCTTGATCATCCGGGGAATGTTCATGATTGCTTTTTTTATACCGGTGAAAATCATTTTTTGATCGATGATG
>JAAYWX010000328.1 GCA_012516225.1 Clostridiales bacterium | reverse complement strand
TTTGACCTTAAATTTATTTTTCTAAAAATAAACAATATAACTCTTGACAAAATCATACTCGAAGTGTACTATTGCAATGGTGTATTAATAAACTAATACATAAACAGACGCGGAACCCAGTATATTTTTTATTCCTATAATGTTCTCATACTGTTAATACCTTGTTCAAATTTCCTTAATATAGTATGAAAATGTATTTTACCTTTTGGGAGAAGTGGTTAATATGAATGGACAACAAATAAAGAGACTGTTCAGCAGAAGAACAAAGAAGGATTCATCCGGTACTGCCGCAGATACAACAACTGTATTGAAAAAGAATCCTAAGAAGCGGATTATTGTTATTGCGTCAATCGCCTTGCTTGTGCTTCTTCTGATACTGGGCATAAGATCATGTGGCAATAAGGCAGGTGCCGTCACCGGTACAATGAGTACATACACCGCCGCACAAGTCGGAAAACATGATATAACCGTTAAGCTGAGCGGCAGCGGTACGCTTAAGCCCGCAGATTCGTATAACGTTACATCTCTTGCGACAGGGGAAATCCTCCGCGCGGACTTTAAAGAGGGAGATACCGTTGATAAAGGTACCGTTTTATATCAAATTGACACCAAAGATGCCGATACAAATATAAGAAGTGCAGAGCTGAACTTGCAGAGAAGCCAGCTTGCATATAGCAGTGCGCAGAAAAGTCTTAGCAATCTGAATGTTACGGCTCCGATTTCGGGAACTGTAACTGAACTCAACGTAAAAGTTGGCGACAGCGTGGCAGCGGGGCAGAAAATCGGCACTATCCGCAACAGTACGGCTATGTCTCTTGAGGTGCCCTTCAACTCTGCCGATGTGGATTCCTTTTATATAGGTGAACCCGCAACGGTAACTCTCGATAGCACCTTTGAAACCCTTAGCGGAACTGTCACAAAAATCAGCAATGCCGAGAAAGGCATGATAGGCAATATGCTGGTAAAATATGTGACCATAGAGGTTTCCAATCCGGGCGGCATTACAGACTCGACTGCCGCGACCGCAACCATTGACGGCATTGCCTGCAGCAACAGTGCATCCTTTAAATATAAGAGCTCCGAAACGATAACTGCTAGATCTTCCGGAGAAGTCGTTTCAATTTTAGTTTCAGAGGGCAACAGCGCTCAGAAAGGCGCAGTCATTGTGAAATTGGAAAACAGTGACCTTGAGCAAAATGCCGCAAACAGCAAACTTGCTCTTGAAGAAGCGCAGAACAATTTGGAAAACAGAAAGAAAGCACTTGAAGATTATACGATAAAATCTCCTATATCAGGCACAATAATTACCAAAACATATAAGGCAGGCGACAAGCTGGATTCCGCATCCGGCAAAACTACTCTTTGCACGATATATGACCTTTCCTATCTAACAATGGAGCTTAGTGTTGATGAACTTGATATAAGCAAGGTGCATGTCGGTCAGAAGGTCACCGTCAAAGCGGACGCAGTTGAGGGAAAAACATTCACAGGCGAAGTAACAAAAGTCAATATCAGCGGCACCACTACAAACGGTGTAACCGCATACCCCGTTACCGTAAAGATAACCGAAACGGAAGGTCTTATGCCGGGAATGAACGTAACTGCGGAAATCGTTATAGAGTCTGTGAAAAACGTTCTGGCAGTACCTGTCGATGCTATATCACGCGGCAATAAGGTTCTTGTCTGCAAAGATGCATCAAAACTTAAAACGTCCGACGGTTCGACTCTTATAACAGATAAGTCTGGAATCCCGCAGGGATTTGAATATGTAAATGTCACCCTTGGAGTAAATAACAAAGAGTATATCCAAATAACCAGCGGCCTTAAAGAAGGCGATACTATCGCTGTTGTACATATAATCAATACCGAAAGCGATATGTATAAGCAAATGCAGGGCGATACTCCTCCCGAAGAAGGAGCCCCGCCTCCTGAAGGCGGCGAACAGGTGGGAGGCTGAGAAATATGACCCCTCTCATAGAATTTAAAGATGTTTATAAGATATACAAAATGGGTGACAGCAACATTGTCCGCGCGGTAGACGGAATATCCATGCAGATAGAGCAGGGCGAGTTTGTCGCAATAGTGGGGCAGTCCGGCTCCGGAAAGTCCACCTGCATGAATATAATCGGCTGTCTGGATGTACCGACGCAGGGTCAGTATCTGCTTGCTGGAAAAGACGTCGGCATGCTAAACGATAACCAGCTTGCGGATATCCGCAATAAAATGCTTGGTTTTATATTTCAGCAGTATAACCTTCTCCCTAAGCTTACAGTACTCGAAAACGTTGAAGTTCCCATGCTATACAGAGGAGTTCCGAAAGATGAACGGTTTGAACGCGCGAAAAAAGCTCTGGAGCGTGTCGGGCTTTCAGACAAGCTGAACCATACTCCGTCGCAGCTTTCTGGCGGCCAGCAGCAACGTGTTTCCATAGCCAGAGCGCTTGCGGGCAGTCCCTCCGTAATTCTGGCGGACGAGCCGACCGGCGCCCTTGATTCCAGAACAGGCCGCGATGTTCTTCATCTTCTTCAGGAACTGCACGGCGAAGGCAATACGATAATTCTTATAACACATGATAACTCGATTGCAAACACCGCACCGAGGATAATCCGTCTTGCAGACGGCAAGGTTGTCTATGATGGACCGAGCGGCGGCAAGGGTGCTGTCGTTCAGGCGGAGGAAGGGGAGGCTGCAGTACTGTGAATTTCTATCAGTCTTTCAAGCTCGCCATCCAAAGCATTATGAAGAGCAAGGTGCGCGCCTTTCTGACAATGCTTGGCATCATTATTGGAGTCGGTGCCGTTACAGTAATAGTCGGTCTTGGAAACGGAATGAAAAACTATATAACCAAAAGCTTTGAAAGCATGGGCACCAACCTTATAACCGTTGATATACAAGGCAGAGGTACTTCAAGAACAATTTCCGTTGATGATATGTATGCTCTTGTCGAGCAGAATCCGGATCTTCTTTCCTATGTTTCCCCCACGGCAGGCGTAAGCGGCACCGTTAAAATCGGAAACAAAAATATTAAAACCACACGCGTTTCCGGCGTAAGCGAAGACTATATGAAAATTTCGAGTTCCGAGCTTACTGACGGAAGATTCATCCAGTATGTCGACGTGCTCAGACGTCAGCAGGTTTGCGTAGTCGGAAGTTATATTGCCAAAACCTATTATTCTGGAAATGCTGTCGGCAAGACTCTGAAAATCAACGGTACTGCCTTTACTGTTGTAGGCGTGCTGAAGGAAGAGGCTAAAAGCGAAAAACTGAGCTCCGATGATGTCATTTTCATTCCATATACAAACGCCTCAAAAATGAGCTGGACTGGAACGATATCGAGTTTTGTTTTCAGCGGTGCCAGTCCGGAAAATATCAACAAAGCCGTTATCACCATTAAAGAAGCCCTGTATAAAGTATATGGAAGCTATGACTATTTTTCCGTCGTCAGCATGTCTGAGATGCTGGACAGTTTTATGACCGAGATCAATGTCATGGTGATTGTGCTTGGCGCAATCGCGGCTATCTCTCTGCTTGTCGGCGGTATAGGAATTATGAACATCATGCTTGTATCTGTCACAGAACGCACGCGTGAAATCGGCATCCGAAAATCGCTCGGAGCAAAGCAGAAAGATATTTTGGGTCAGTTTGTCATAGAGGCAGCGACAACAAGTGCTCTGGGCGGGATTATGGGAATCCTTTTCGGCTTTCTTCTGTGCTCGATCGGTACAAACATTATTTCGTCTCTGGCACAGGAAACCATTACCGTGGTTCCCTCTTTCGGGGCGGTATTGGGTGCGTTTTCCGTTTCAGTTGGCATCGGTATAATATTTGGTTTTCTGCCTGCAAAAAAAGCGGCAAAACTCAACCCCATTGACGCACTGCGCTATGATTAACGGGAGGATATATATGAAAAAAACGACTTCCATTTTGCTTGCATTTTGTCTTATACTCTCTTTATCGGCAGAACCTGCTTATGCTGTGTCTTCCGATTTAACATCCGCTCAACAGATTGTTCAGGCGCTCGGCATCATCACTGGTGACGGAACAGGCAACCTGAATCTTTCAGGCAATGTCACAAGAGCCCAGTTTGCAAAAATGATGATTGCCGCTTCAACTTATAAGGATTCCATAAGCTCAACGGCAAAATCGTCTCCTTTCAAAGACGTCCGATATAATCATTGGGCGGCTTCCTATGTGCAGGCGGCCGTAAGCTCCGGCTGGATAACAGGCTATACGGACGGTACATTCAGGCCGGACAATTACGTTAAGCTTGAGGAGGCAGTGTCCGCTGTTCTTAAAATGCTGGGATATATCTCATCCGACTTCACGGGCTCCTTCCCCGAAGCGCAGATTGCAAAGTACAACGCTCTTGGTCTGAACGAAAACATTCCGAAAACGCAGGGGCAGATTCTTTCAAGTCAGGACTGTATGTACCTTTTCTATAACCTGATGCGCACAAAAAACAAAAGCGGCAGCTACTATGCGACGACTCTTGGA
>JAAYWX010000327.1 GCA_012516225.1 Clostridiales bacterium | reverse complement strand
CCCCTACAGCATAAGTCTTATCAAAAACCTGCCGTCAGCCGAGGATTATCTGATGCTGAGCCCCGTACATAATGCTGTTGGGAGGAATGAGGGCGGCTGTTCATATTATTCCCGTTGCGAGAAGGCTGCGGAAAAATGTGCGAGAGAACATCCCAAGCTGGCAGAAATCAACGGTATACAGCGGAGGTGTTTTAGTGCTTGAAGTCATAGGACTTTCAAAATCGTTTAAAAAGAAAGGAGAATATACGCAAATAGTAGAAAACGCCTCGTTTTCCGTCGGGGATAATGAAGCTGTGGGAATAGTTGGACCAAGCGGCTGCGGCAAGTCAACCATTGCCCGAATAATTTGCGGCACGATAAGAAAAGACAGCGGAGACATTATTTTTGACGGAGAGAAAGTAATTTTGGATTCGGGGCGCTATAACACCGAAATGCGTAAAAAAATTCAGCTTATCGGGCAACAGCCTTTCTTGTCATTGGATGGCAGGCAAAAAATAGGTAGTGCTATTGCTGAGCCTATGCTCAGGCACAAAATTGCCCCGCGAGGCGAGTGCTATAAAAGGGCAAGCGAGCTGCTTGAAAAGGTCTGGCTTGATAAAGAGGTTATGAATATGTATCCTCATCAACTGTCAGGTGGAATGTGCCAGCGTGTAATTATCGCAAGGGCTTTGGGACTGAACCCTAAACTCCTTATAGCCGATGAAAGTACTTCTATGCTGGATACATCCTCACAGGCACAGGTGATACGCCTGCTGCACCGCTTAAAGCAGGACGGAGTCAGTATTTTGTTTATTTCGCATGACATGGAGCTTGTAAAAGTCTTCAGCGACCGTGTTTTGCGGATGGAAAATCACAATCTTATAAATATTACAACAGAAAAAGGAGAAAAACAAAATGAGAAAAAGAATAACTTTGCTACTTGCAGCTGTGATGGTGCTGGGACTGATTCTCTCGGGCTGCACAAAGCAGGACTCTAAGCAATCAGCTGCTCCTGCATCCGCTTCAAATCAAATTGATGTTCTCAGAATCGGAACAACTATGGAATTTAAAAGTGACAGCCGCAATGATTACAATACGGGCATCATCAGCTACGGTCTTGTCAATCTTGGTTTAGTTACACGTGACGAAAATGGCAATTATCAGCCTCAGCTTGTCACAAGCTGGAAATCCGATGATGCAAGGCTCTGGAAATTTGAAATGCGTGATGATGTGTATTGGCACGACGGTGTGAAGGTTACTCCGGAAGATGTGAAGTTTTCAATTGAATACCTCAAGGAGCAAACTCCTCAAGGTGCTTCCCAGCTTCATTTGGTTGAAAGCGTTAATGTTACCGGTGACAATACGTTTGAGATTCAGCTTTCAGAACCTAACTCGCGCCTTATAGATTCATTTATAAGCGTTATTCCAAAGCACGTTTTTGAGAAAGTTGACAAATATGCTGAATATATGGGGGATGACGCACTCTTAGGAAACGGTCCTTACCGCATTACAAAACATGACATACAAAACGGCATTGTTGAAATGGAAGCAGTTGATACCTGTTTTATGGGCACGCCTAATGTCAAGAAGATTGTTTTCACAACATACAAGACTCCCGATACAATGTACATGGCGCTTCAAAACGGCGATATCGACATGATTTACAATTATTCCAGAGGAATAGATACGTCTATAATCGACACCTTTAAGGCGGACAAGAACATAACGCTTAAGGTGGTAAAGAATACAGGCATTCCCGCGGCTATCTATCTGAATGTCAAGGCAGAGCCGGTAAGCAGGCCGGAAGTGCGTGAGGCTATACGCGCCGCGATAGACTATGACCAGATGGTCAAACTTTTCGGAAGCGAATATGCCACCGCTCCCGCGGCCGGGGTATTGCCCGAAGGCAGCATCGGATATAAGGATCTCGGCAAACTTTCAAGAGATTTGGATAAGGCAAAGAAGCTTCTTGAGGGAATTGGCTGTGCCGATTCCGACGGAGACGGAATTTATGAGCTGGACGGCAAAAAGCTTGAAGTTGAAATAACGGCAAACAGTGATAAAGAGCAGCTTTTAAGAGTTGCGGAAATCGTTAAATCCAATCTTGAAGAGGCAGGAATAGGAGTGGTTATAAACAGTGTAGATGCCGCTTCCTTCTCCTCAATAGCCGATAAAGACCATACTCATGTTGCTTTAATAGCAGGAGCCACCCCCGCCGGCATGAATACTTCTGCCGGAGCGGGAACAGCATATTTCGACTCGCGCTATTACGGATGGAGCATGCTGGAAGATGACGAATTCCATAGCCTTGTCGATTCAATGCTTGCGGCAACAAGCCAAGAGGAATATATAAAACTGGTCGGACAGGTTCAGGAATATTACAAGAAGAATATCCCGATAGTTCCCTTATATAACGACGTATTTGTTTTGGCATACAGCAGCAAACTTGATAATTTTACATATGACTACAGCCGCGGCCTGCTTAACGCCTACACACCGTATACCCTTACAAAAGCACAATAAACGGTTAAAAAAACAAATGAGCGTGGTTCCTACCCCACGCTCATTTGAATAATAAAGGAGAGAAAAAAGTGTTTTACACACCTGAAGTATGCCGCGAAGCTTGGGCGGAAGAAAAAAGAAACTCAACGATAGTCGGTACATACGCCGATATTGATGCCTGGGGAAAGTTCTGGGACTATGTATCATCTTCGTACAGCGGACCGAACGAATACGAATATGTTCTTAAAATTGTCGAAATGCTCCGCTCCGACGGTGCATTTAACGAGAACAGCACTATTCTTGATATAGGCTGCGGTCCGGGAACATATGCTTTGCCCTTTCTCAAAGCAGGCGCCAAACATGTTGATTGTTTGGACAGTTCCACAGGGATGCTCTCTGAATTGAAAAGAACTGCCGAAAGAGAGGGACTTCAAGACCGGCTCGGAATATTCCAGAGCACTTGGGGAAATTACCGCTCTGAAAAAGTTTATGATCTTGTATTTTCTTCAATGAGTCCCGCAATTTCAGAATATGAAGAACTCTTGCGCATGGAAAAGTTCAGCCTTGGAAAATGCTGCCTTGTTACTTATGGAGGTATCCGCCCCCGATATCAAATACAAGGAATGCTATGGGAGGCTTTGCGAGGTTCGAGGATAAACAGTGAATTGTTTAATGCAATATATCCTTTTAATATTCTCTATTCTCTGGGGCGCAATCCTGATATGAAGACATTTGTAAGGCGCAGTACACGAAAAATGTCCCTTGACGAAGCATATAAGTATTATCTCGAATATTTTAAAATATTCGGCTATACAAGTGAAAACGATAAAAGGATAATAAGAGAAAACCTCGAAAAAATTGCGCAGGACGGTTATTGTTCAGAGGATGCAGTTTCCTGTGTAAGCGTTATCTGGTGGAATATTGCCGGTTAAGGTGGTAAAGTACTGTGGACTTTCTGAAGAGGATTATCATATATATCTTCTGCTTCATTACAGTTGTAACAATAAATTTTTGGCTTCCCCGTATGATGCCCGGGGATCCGGCCATATTGCTTATGGCACAGGATGGCGTACAAGTAAGACCTGAGCAGCTTCAGGAACTGCATAAAAAGCTAAGGCTGGATGAACCTCTGTATATTCAATTTGCAGGATATCTTTTAGATCTGCTTAAAGGTGACTGGGGATTTTCATATCAAAGGTCGCAGTATGTTTCAGCATTGCTTAAAAATGCGTTGAGCTGTACTCTCAGCCTCTCAGTTCCCTCAATTTTAATATCTGCCTGTCTTGCAATGTTTCTGGGGTGTCTTGCGGGATATTATCAAAACTCTAAATATGACAATATTTGCACAACCGCTCTTATTGTTCTTTACGCCATGCCTGCTTTTTTGCTCGGGATGGTACTGCTTTATGTGTTCAGCTTCAAACTCAGGGTTTTCCCTCTTGGCGGACTGCATTCAACTACAGCGGGCAGCGGAAAAAGCGAAAAAGCTTTGGATTTGATTTATCATCTTTTCCTGCCTATAACCACACTTTCGTTGTCATCCATAACATCCAAATATTTAATAATCCGAAACAGCGTAATAAAGGAACGCAACTCAAAGTATGTGGTTTATGCTAAAGCTCGGGGATTAGGAAACGGAAGCATTTTATTCAAGCATATATTTAAAAATTCATGCCAGCCTTTCATTTCGATGATAGGGATAAATATAGGATTTATATTCGCTGGCTCCTTGACAATAGAAACAGTTTTTTCCCTCAATGGTATGGGCAGTCTTATATACGACGCAACCGTAACAAGAGATTTTGTCGTTATACAGGGGGTGTTTCTGCTCCTGTCAATAATGGTTATACTGGCAAATCTGGCGGCAGATATTATTTCGGCACTTATAGATCCTCGCATCCGGAAGGGGGCCTATGATGAGGTATAAAGTCACCGGAGAAAACAAAACCTTCCTCTTTTTAGGGGTTTTTATCATTTTGGTTTTTCTTGCTTGGGCGTTATTTCCCGGCTTATTCCTGAGCTATGATATCAAGCATAGCTTCAGCCCTCTGCAGAAACCCTCGCCGGAACACTGGCTTGGAACAAACGACCTTGGGTACGATATATACAGCGAACTTATTATGGCCACCTCAACAACACTGACGATCGGATTTGCGTCTGCTTTTATTTCTATTATTATAGGAACGGTAATTGGTCTTTTGTCGGGATATATAAGCGGCGCCATAGGTGAGATACTTAACGGAATAATAAACATTTTCTTGCTTATTCCAATGCTTCCACTGATAATTGTTTTTTCGGCATATTTTGGCGCGGGTATAAAAAATATTATACTTATAATTGCACTGCTTGGCTGGTGTTCAACCGCAAGGGCTGTTAGGGCGCGCGTGAAACAGCTCAAACAGATGCCCTTTGTGGAGTCGCTTATAATCCTTGGAATCCCGCACCGTGAAATCATTTTCAAGCATATACTTCCTAATATTACAGAAGTGGTGTCCGCGCGCTATATATTAACGGTTGCCGGCTGTATGCTGACGGAAGCGTCCGTAAGTTTTTTGGGGTTGGGCGATCACGTTCAGGTCACATGGGGAGGTATGGTCAGTTCTGCGTTTAGGGGCGGAGGCTTTGTACGGGGGCTTGTGTACTGGTATCTTGCTCCCGGATGCTGCATTATGCTTTGTTCGCTTGCGTTCTTTTTGATAAATCAGTATCTTGACAGCAGGACTAATACATTCTATGCAAGCTATCTTGAGTGACATAGCTGCGCATATCAGAAAGAAAAAGATAAAGTGTCCGGAAAAAATTTTACGGCTCGGCGAAAAATACTCCAAAGCATTGAAACTACTAAGAAAATAATAAAAATCCCGCAATCTCAAAGACTGCGGGATTTGCACTATCTGG
>JAAYWX010000326.1 GCA_012516225.1 Clostridiales bacterium | reverse complement strand
GAACCCACATCTCCGGTTAATGTGACATAGCCTTTTCCCCCAATAGCATATCCTATGCGGATTTCTATCAATGTCACATTTGCAGCTTTTGCCGCGACATCTGCCGCCCTTAATGCCGCAGTTACCGAGAAGAATTCCATAATTCCAACCGCTCCCCGTGCCTCTACTCGGTTTGTAAGTGAAATGGCGGGTACAAGCTGTGGGTGTACATTGGGAATTATCAGAGTATCCAGCACGCATTCGGCTCCGCGTTTGTCTCCTTCAGCAATAGACGCTCGTACATCCCCGGTATCTCCGCTGATGATTACCATGTATTTGCCCGGGCAAAGAGTGGAGGAACGGACGAGGTCCACTTTTGATGCCTTCAGCATATAGTCGCTTACCTCTATGCCTCTGGCAATGCTGTTTAGTTCTATCGCTCCTATAGCTTTGCTCATGCTTTTTCCTCCTTTCTTCTAATCTGCGCCCCTTTGCCGTCTATGGACAGAATGAATCCGCTTATGCTCGAGTGTATGTTTGCGGAAAGCGCCCCTTCTGCCGCTGCTGCCAAAAGTTCGCCTTTTTCAACCTGTTCACCGGCAGATTTGCACGGTTCGGCAGGCTTTCCTATATGCTGTGAAAACGGTATATACACTTCGTCCGGACTAAGTTCTAAACATTCGTGGGCATGGAGCGGATAATAGTCGCTGAGGCCCAGCCTCGTTACAAGCCTTTCAGTCGGAACTCTGTGCAATTCGATAATATCCAGGGCAGACGGATCGGGTGTTTTTTCCACCTTTATTCCCCGCTCCCTCAGTTTTTGCTTCATATAAACGTTAATTTTTCTTGGGGAAAGATGCATAGGGCACGAAAACATCTCACACAGTCCGCAGTCGCAGCAGTTTACCGCTTCTCCAAAATACTGTCCGAATTCTTCGTTGTCGGTAATAAGATCCTCCCTCCATAGGTTTCGCATTATCATATTTGGCCTTATTTTGTGCCCTATCAAATACCGCGGACAGAGATCCGTACACATACGGCATTGAATGCAGGCGCTTTTTGCTTGTTTCTTAATGCGCTCAATCGAAACCTCGCTGCGCCTTATAAGATAATGGTCAGGATGGAGAACTATTATATTACCTGTCGTTTTAGTAACAACGCTTTCGGAAATTTCCCTCGGATCCGCAAGAATCTTTCCCATCATAGGCCCGCCGATAATAACAGCATAATCTTTTATTTTCGGTTCGGCCTTTTCTATGCATTCCGTCACTTTGGTGCCTATCGGAACATGGAGCATTACAGGTTCCCTGACTTCGCCGACAACGGAAAGATACTTGTCGCAGACAGGTTTCCCGTCCTTTACGGCCTCAAACAAGTTGAACATTGTTCCGACGTTATCCACAACGGCTCCGACTTCGATCGGAATTCCGCGTTCCGGAACGGTCCTGCCGGTCACCATTTGAACCATCGACTGTTCATCTCCCGCCGGATAGAACGAGGGCATTTCAAACAGCTCGATTTTTGCCCCCGAGTTTTCCACAGCACGCCTGAGCGCATCTATTTCCGCTCGATATTTCCCCTTAAGGGCTATAACCGTACGTTTTGCCCCCAGATGAGCCGCGGCAATGGCAGCGGCGCCGACTATTTTATCCGGAAAGGTTCTGCAGAGAAACTTGTCCGTTTCTATCAGCGGTTCACATTCGGCAGCATTTACGATGAAGCATTCCGCCTTTGTATTAAGTTTTACATGTGTCGGAAAACCTGCTCCACCGGCCCCTACAATACCGGCATTTTTTATAATTTCAGTCAATTCCATAAAGTTCACCGCCATACTATAAGAGCGTCTTATCGATTTCCAAATCGTCAACAATACCGACCACTGTGGCATCAACCGGAGTTTGCATATCTCCTACTGCCCCGCGCGCGGAACTTCCGCTGACAAAGATAACTGTTTCTCCGACACCTGCCCCGATAACGTCCGCCGCAACCAGCGGTGTTCTGTCAAGCTCGTCTGTAATAACGTTTATCGGCTGAACTATCAGAAGCTTCAGTCCCGACAGCCTCCCGTCCTTGCGGGTCGCCCATATGTTTCCGATTACTTTTCCTATGCGCATTGTTACTCCTCCAGTATCTGAGAATTGGCAGGCTGCTTTTTTATGTCAGCCTTTGACGATCTCAATGCTGTGCGCCCGGGCATATTCCTTTGCAAGGTCGGTAACTATGGCTTTTTCTCCCGTAAGAACTCTGTTAGCGCCTTCCGTATACGCGTTAATCAAATCTTTTTCTGTTATAACTTTCTTTGCGCAGACAAAGTCTTTGTTAACATGCTCATCCTGACTTTTTTCGCAGTGCGGTGCAAAATCAGCGGCAGAGCGGGATGTTTCCGCACATTTGTTTCCGATAACCGCATCCTCGATATCATCATAAGAACACACGGTTACTCCCATGCTCTCAAGCTGGGCAAGCTTTTCATACATCATTTTGGCATAGGGCGTCGAGCACTCGTACCGCAGGATCTCGATTTCCTCTTTCGGCACCCAAACAGGTTTGCCGAGCAGCAGAGCTTTAGCCGCTGCCGAGGTGTACGGAGTGCCGCATACGCCCGATACAATCCGCGCCAGAGCTTCGTTGGTAAGGTTAAACATTACTACTCCGGCACAGTCGCAACAGTCACTTTCATAGTTGCCCATCAAAGCGCATTCTGTACGGAACTGTTCCCTGATTTTGGGGCTTTCCAGAATTTTGTGACATATATCGCCGTGCTCCTGAGTTAGGATCATCAGCTTCTTTTTGGCGGAACACCCGCTTTCAAGATAAGCCGAAACCCTTGCGGCGATTTCCTGTACCAACTCGCTGTATTCCATTTATATTCCCCCTTTCACTAAGGGCTTTTTCAGATAATGCAGTTCATAGCAATTCCGGCAGGCGTCACCAAAAACGGATTTTGGGGCTTAATCGTCTTTATACCGGTTTCTTTTTCGATGATTTTCTCAATTCCGGTCAGACAGCAGGTGCCGCCGCAAAGATATATGGTGTCGGTGCTGCTCTTATCGACATACCGGTTTATTATAGAGGCCATTTTTTCTATTACTGCTTTAACAATCGGGAGAATTTCCCTGGGCCTTGAATAGTCCTGCTTTATCGCTTCTGCCTCGTCAAAGGAAATTTTATAGTTTCCCGCCAGTACAAGCGACAGATGAGTACCTCCCGTCGGCTGGTCTTCAGTCTGAACCACTTTGCCATTTTTTATAACGGCAAGACCAGTAGTTCCTCCTCCTATGTCCACAACCACACCATTCTCGATTTGGTAAACCGAGTTTGCGGCCGAAGGTTCGTCAAGGACATTTGTCACCTCAAATCCTGCTCCTTCAGCAACATATTTGTGCGTGCGGACAGAACTTTCAGTGCCTGCCGGCATTGCTATGGCGCACTCTGACAATTCCCTGCCTATTCTTTTCTCTAGCTTTTCCTTCAGTTCCCTGACAATCCGCAAAGCGCCGGTATAGTCAACAACAACTCCGTCCTTCAAAACCCCCGCCGCCTGTTTTTCACAGGCAACCGGATTGTTTTCTTCATCCAGCACCACGATTACTATATAGGCTGTTCCAAGATCCAATCCCACTTTAAGTTTTTCTCCGACAGGAGGATATGTGGTTTTTTCGGACTGCTCAACCTTTGCCATATATGCTTCGACTCGCTCCAAATCCATCACAGGCCGACACTCTCCTTGTGTTTACTTTATAATGCGCCCGAGAGTAAAGCCGTTTACCATTGCCGCATTTGCCTCATCAAAGTCGATGTGCATTCTGCTGCGGAAATTCTCGCTTACGCGAACAATAACGTCTTTGAAAACCACCGGGCGTTCCGTAACGACCTCAACGCTTACATGCTGCCCGTCGGTTACTCCTATCATGTCGGCATCTTCCGGCGTAAGATGAAGATGGTTATGCGCCACTATAGCGCCCTGCGGAATTTGCAGGGAACCGGCAGGTCCCTCAAGAGTTACGGCTCCGGAACCTTCAACTTTTCCGGACTCACGCAGAGGGGCTTTTATGCCCAGCTCCGCGCAGTCGGTCAAGGAAAGCTCCACCTGCGTTGCGGATCTTACCGGACCAAGTATCGCCACACGTTCCTTCCGGCCTTTAGGACCTATCACCGTTATTCTCTGCTCAGAGAGGTATTGCCCCGGCTGGGACAGCTCCCTCTTTGGCGTCAAAACAGTTCCTTTGCCGAAAAGCCTTTCAAGATCCCCGGCCGAAAGGTGGACGTGCCTTGCTGAAACTTCAACCACAATAAATCCGGATTTCAGAAGCGTCTCAAGAACTGATTCAACTATTTTGTCCATTTCGTCCACCTATGCCTTGTATTCTCCCGCCAGATACATACACATCATAATGTGCATTGCACTTGAGAGCCTGTTAAGTTCCTCAATTATATCGGGCCGGGCATATTTTGATCCGGTGCGGAATGCCTCCACCGCCGCCACTTCCGTTTCTCGGACGGCTGTTCTTATATGGTTAAGCATGGCATATTCCGTACCCATACTGTAATCAGGAAGAATCATCTGCCTGATATTGTAAAATTTCATGGGGTTATGTGAGCGTTCGCGAAGCTGGGCGTGAGTCAGTCCGAGAATAGTTTCGTTTTTGAATTCCTCGTCGAGTACGTCACAGCGCATCATCTCCCGGAGTATATTCAGTATGCCGTTCAAATCCTCTATAAGCTTCTTGCTCTTGCCCTTTTCGCTCAATATCGCCTGATCGAGCACTATCAGTGCCTGCAGGCTGTCCAGCTTGCCCCGGAAAAGTATGCGCTTGTGGTCTTTCGGAACCAGAACGTTTCCATACAAATGCGTCATATGCTCAGGCTTTTCGTTGTAAAACGCCCCTGTTTCATAATCCACAAATTTTCCGTTTCCTGTTTCCGCTGGCGTTTCCGTCTTTGGTTCCTTTGCCGGAGCAGCGCTTTCGCATTTCGGCATATCTTTTGTAATTTTAATCTTTCTCTGCTGGAGATACTCGCGGGCCGCCGGAGAAAGGATTTTTCCTTCGGGTACAAAATAGAATTCCGGTTCCGAATTGCGCAGTTCGTCACGCAGCATTGCTTCGGTGATCACTTTCAAAATGCGTCACCCCCTCAAGATAAAATTTCCATATTCTTGATTATTTGCTGAGCTTGGGAAGAATGAACTCAACCTCTTCATGGGGTCTGGGTATGACGTGGACGGAGATAAG
>JAAYWX010000325.1 GCA_012516225.1 Clostridiales bacterium | reverse complement strand
GGTTTCAGCTATAACCATTAGGCAAAAAAACAATTGACAATGCTTGCAGCGGCATTTATAATAGTTAGCAATAAGATAAAGGCTGTGAAAAGGAATAGTAAGCACTTAGCGAAATCCAGAGAGAAGCCGGTTGCTGCAAGGCTTCATGAGCGAGGTGCCGAAGCCGCATTTGAGCTGTGGATGGAAAGCGTTCCGCAAGTACACTCCAACGGACACTCCGCCGTTATTGGGAGCTCGGTATGCGAAAGTATTTTTCAAGTACCGTATGAGTGCGGGATTTTTATCCCGAATTTAGGTGGTAACACGGACAGCAGTTCGCCCTAAGCATATTAATATGCTTAGGGTTTTATTTTTTATGGGAGGTTAAACCATGAAGGAGATATTAAAGTCAAAAAAGCTGAACAATGTTGCATATGATGTACGCGGTCCGGTTCTTGATGCGGCAATGGCAATGGAGGCAGAGGGTACAAAAATTTTAAAGCTGAATATAGGTAATCCCGGCGCCTTCAATTTTAATGCTCCGGAATATATACTCGGAGCAATTTCGGGTTCTCTCCCTTCTTCCGAGGGATATTCCGATTCCAAGGGAGTCATGGAAGCCCGCGAGGCAATTGCCGCATATGCCCGTAAAAAAGGAATAGAGGGTGTCGGTGTAAACGATATATATACGGGTAACGGGCTTTCCGAACTCATTGTTATGTGTATGCAGGGTCTTCTGGACAGCGGTGACGAAATCCTCATCCCCGCTCCCGATTATCCGCTCTGGACTGCGGCGGCTGTACTTTCCGGAGGTACGGCAGTACATTATATCTGCGATGAAAAAAGCGGATGGATGCCTGACATTGAAGACATCCGCAGAAAAATAACCCCCAACACAAAAGGCATAGTTGTTATTAACCCGAACAATCCCACCGGAGCTGTATACAGCCGTGACATCCTTGAGGGTATCGTCCGCCTTGCCCGTGAACATGATCTTATCATCTTTGCCGACGAAATTTACGACAGACTTCTTATGGATGGAGAAAAGCACACTTCCATTGCCTCCCTCGCGCCAGATCTTTTTGTCGTAACTCTGAACGGTCTTTCAAAATCCCACCTTATAGCAGGTTACCGCTGCGGCTGGATGACCATTTCCGGAGACAAAAACCGCGCAAAAAGCTATATCGAGGGATTAAATATGCTCTCTTCAATGCGCCTGTGCTCAAATGTCCCCGCTCAGCGCGCTATAAAACCCGCACTCGAAAACCCCGACGCCGCTGATTCTCTGCTTCGCCCGGGCGGAAGGATATACGAACAGCGCAAAGCGGTTTGCGATGCTCTCGACAAAATCGACGGCATAACGTATGTCAAACCGAAGGCTGCGTTTTACGTTTTTCCGAAAATAGATATAAAGCGCTTTAATATAACTAATGACGAGCAGTTTGTCCTTGACTTTCTCAAGGAAAAAAAGGTTCTGCTGGTGCATGGCGGCGGATTTCACTGGGAACAGCCCGATCACTTCAGAATAGTTTATCTGCCGGAACCGGCCGTGCTTACGGAGGCTATGGAAAAACTCGGAGATTTCCTTAAGACATACAGACAGTCTTAGAGTGTAAAATAAACATCCCGGCTTAGAGCCGGGATGTTTTAAAAGTCCATGCCGAAGTCAATGGATGCCTTAGCCCTTATGTATCACATTTTTATCAGTCGGTTAAAAGTCAGCAGTCATTTCCACAATTGTTGCAGAAAGCTCCGCTGCAGCAGGCAAGGATGACAATGATTACAATAAGCCAAAGGCAGCCGTTCATCTGGTTATTGCAATTGCACATTTTCTTTCTCCTTCTCCGCACATTGATTTTCGCACTCTGCCGCCCTGTGCGGAAAGCCGGCAATTTTAATCAAACCGGTCCTATCGCTTTTCGCCCCATAATATGTCTGAAGCGGAATTGCGGTTCCTGATTTATTCCTTTCAAAGCCAAAAAATTGAAAGTTTCGGATTTGCATTCATATAACAACAAGTAAAAAAATCCGGTCTGTGCTTGGCGCAGACCGGATTTTTCCTAAAAACACAAGCTTCCTCACTAAAAGCTCCCTGTTTTTCGGACTTTTCCATATCGATTCTATAGTAAATTTCCCTGTATATAAAAGCGCACAGCCTTTTCGGCCATCCGCCGATATCAAAGAATAATGCATATAAGCCCGCCGTGACCTTCGTTTATTATTCTCTGCAGTGCGTTTCTCAGCTTCAGTCCCGTTGATTCCGGCATCCGTTTCAGCTTTTCGTTCAGCCCTTC
>JAAYWX010000447.1 GCA_012516225.1 Clostridiales bacterium | reverse complement strand
GATACAGCCCAACCGTTTACGCCGATCTGCTTACCGCTAATCAGGTGCCGACCATTGGCTACGGCTGTACCTTCGGAGCGAACGCAGTCTTTTACAACAATTTGACCGAAACGGAAGCCTGGTCGCTTCTGGTCAACAAAATCAATAATTCCTCATATACAACGGAATTAAATAAAATGATTAAGAACAACCATTTCCTGATGAACCAGAATCAGGCCGACTGCCTGATCAGCTTCGCCTATAATGTCGGCGCGGGTTATTTCAACACCAGTTCCCAGATCGATTTCCGTACGATTATGCGGAACGCGGTCGTACCGCCGGCGATTTCCGGCTCTTTGGCGGCAACCGTGACGAAGGATACGGTCGTCCGCAGCGTACCAAGCATTAACGGTTCCGAGGTTTGCAGTATATCCAACGGAACCTCGGTAGATGTTACCGATACCAACTTTTCAAATCCGAAAGACGGCTGGTACAAAGTACGGACTTCCAACGGCAGCGAAGGCTGGGTAAACTCCGGCTATGTCCGCCTTTCAAATGCCGATTCCCTTACGCATGACCTGAACTACACCAACGCCTACGCCATGGGAACGGAAATGCTTCGCTGGAGTCAGGCGGGCGGCAAATTCTATACCGGCCTTTTCTACCGGAGGCTTGGGGAAGTCAATGTCTACAATTACGGCGATTACGATGCCGTACGGTACAACAAATACAATTACACCTATCCCAGCTGTGCGGCTGGTTTAAGCTAAACAAAACCGAATCGTTCAACGCCCTCTGTCAGCGTGCAGAGGGCGTTTTGCTATGTCCGAAGGATTTTTATTGCACTTTGAAATGAGGAGAAAATAGAAAATAAAGGCAGTATTGGCAATAATTTTCATTTCTTATTGGCAGAAATTTCTAAGAAATTGTCAAAAAATTGGTAAAAGCCGGAGGAAATACAGCAAATTTATAATTCATCAACAAAATATTTAATAAGAATTGTTCAAAAATAATTCTTTAAAAAAATACTTTTAAAATATATCAAATTCGTATTAAGTATTAGAAAAATAGGCCGAAATATGTAGTGTAAGCAAAAAAACTTGCCTGCAAACTGTGTTTACGTTTCTGCTGCGATAAGGGCCCGTCGGGTGGAAATGCAAACGTTGCAAACAATGCAAAGAAGAACATGGATGTTCTTTAAAAATTAGGCGTGGCGGTTTATCCGCCCGTACTGAAAATTTCAGGAGGAAAAACTTATGAGAATCCAACACAATATCGCTGCTTTAAATGCAAACAGACAGTTAGGAATTAACAATAGTAACGTTAGCAAAAACCTTGAGAAGCTGTCTTCCGGTTACAAGATCAACCGTGCAGGCGACGACGCTGCCGGCCTTGCAATTTCCGAGAAAATGCGCGGCCAGATCCGCGGCCTCGACCAGGCAACCAACACCGCAAACGACGGTATCTCCCTTGTACAGACCGCTGAAGGCGCTCTGAATGAAACGACTTCCATTCTCCAGAGAATGAAGGAACTGGCAACCCAGGCTTCCAACGGTACATACAAGAACGAAGTAGACCGTGAGAACATTGCCAAGGAAGTTGAAGCCCTGCAGAAAGAAATTAACAGAATTTCCACTTCCACAAACTTCAACAAGATCAGCCTGCTTGACGGCACATTGGGCAGCTATGAAGTTACTGCGTCATATGATACTGAAAAGGGCATTGCCGCTGCAACCATGAAGGGCGGTAAGCTGGAGAAAAATGATAAGGTTTCCGTAACTTTTGATAAAGATTCGAAGAAGCTTACGGTTACTAGCACAGAGGCCAAGGTTACATTTGACGCTGTAGATACCGCTAAAGACGGGCAGACCTATACTTTTGTAGCTAAAGTTGCTTCTGATGCAAGTGACGAAGTAAAAGCGAAATATGATGGTCTTGAAGTAAGCCTTACTCTCGGCAGCGCTATTAGCACCGCATCTGCGAATGTAACGACCGAGGTCACAGTCAGCAAGG
>JAAYWX010000324.1 GCA_012516225.1 Clostridiales bacterium | reverse complement strand
TGGAATATGTCAAGGACTGGTCGGTTTCGAGGGCGTATCTTAACCCACAATCCATACAGACACTGCTGCAAAAAGCAGCTTGATTTATTTTCGGAGTCCACAAATTGCGAACTTCTCTTGACACTATCTATTAACAGTTTTTACGGAGCGTTTAAGTTTAAGAGGAGATATAAACTGCTTTATACTCTCTCAATCAGCATAAATACGAACAAGTGCAGTTTTGCACTGAAACTATAAACTCTTTAAAGTTCCGCAATTTTGAATAGTCTTTTATGCCCCGGACTGTTTTTTTCCAGAACCTGCGTTTGGGCTTCGAAAAGAAACGAATTTGCTTAAAAGATAATTGAGTATAACTATTGTAACAGATACAAGTATTTTTGCAGGGAGACCATCTACTCCGAATAAGACAAAGTCAAATCCCCACTTCACAAGTGCCGGTACGGCAACAACCTCAAGTGCGCCCGTAGCAATACGACCGCCGAAAAAAGTCAGCGCTTCTGCAAGGACAGTCCTGTATTCCCAACTTTTGCTTTCGAATACCCACAGTTTATTTGTCACAAACGCAACAATTACCGCAACTATCCATGCAATAATTCCCGAAGTATACAAATCTATGGACAGTACAGCAACACATATGCTGTATATAAGCCAGTTTACTATTGTGGTTGAAACGCCGAAAATGCAGTACATCGTAAGTTCCCTGTACTTTTCAAACAGTATTCGCTGCAGCCAAGGTTTTTCTTCCACAAAAATTCCCCCAAATTGCAAATCACTCAGAAAGTGCGGCGACAACATTATTTAAAGAACTCTGCATATTTTACCACAAAACCGGCGTATGTCAACATACAGCTGCTCAATAATGGACAAAACGCTCTGTCAAATTATCTCGACAGAGCGTTTTGAGTTACGAAATTATCCTCAACGGAGAACTGCTCCGTTAGCCGCACTTGTTACAAGCTGTGTATATCTTGCAAGGTATCCGGATTTAATTTTTGGTTCCGGACAGACCCATTCCTTTCGACGTAGTGCCAGTTCCTCATCCGAAACAAGCAATTCAATTTTGTGGGCGGGAATGTCAATCAAAATCATATCGCCTTCACGGACAAGAGCTATGTTCCCGCCGAGTGCTGCTTCAGGAGCAACATGTCCGATAGACGCTCCCCTCGTGGCACCAGAGAATCTTCCGTCGGTGATAAGAGCGACAGACTTATCCAGCCCCATGCCAGCGATAGCAGAAGTAGGATTTAGCATTTCACGCATTCCCGGTCCGCCTTTTGGACCTTCATATCTAATTACCACTACGTCACCCGGAATAATTTTTCCTGCGGTAATTGCGGCAATGGCGTCGTCCTCGCAGTCAAACACCCTCGCGGGGCCTTGATGAACCATCATTTCCGGAGCGACAGCCGATTGCTTTACAACACAGCCTTCCGGAGCAAGGTTGCCCTTCAGGACTGCGATTCCTCCTGTTTTTGAATAGGGATTTTCTATGGGACGTATGACCTCGGGGTTAAGGTTTTTTACTCCTTCAAGGGCCTCCCCAAGCGTTTTTCCGCTTACAGTCATAACGCTTGTGTCAAGAAGACCGATTTTATTAAGCTCTGCCATAACGGCATAGACTCCGCCTGCCCGGTCGAGATCCTCCATAAAAGTATCTCCTGCGGGAGCGAGATGGCAGAGATTTGGGGTTCTTGCCGAAAAATCATTTACCATGTCCAAATTAAGCTCAACACCCGCCTCGTGGGCGATAGCGGGAATGTGAAGCATAGTGTTGGTTGAGCATCCGAGCGCCATATCCACCATTTCGGCATTGTGGAAGGCTGCTTCGGTCATGATGTCGCGGGGACGTATATTTCTGCGGAAAAGCTCCATGACCTTCATTCCAGCCTGCTTTGCAAGACGCAGTCTTGCCGACATCACGGCAGGGATTGTACCGTTTCCTCTCAGAGCCATGCCGAGAGCTTCCGTAACACAGTTCATGGAATTTGCGGTGTACATACCGGAGCAGGATCCGCAGGTAGGGCATGCCTCCAGCTCATAATTTTCCACATCTTCTGCGCTGATTTTGCCGGCATGATAGGCCCCCACAGCCTCAAACATCGAGGACAGGCATGTGCGCTTTTCTGCAAGGCGTCCGGAGAGCATAGGCCCGCCAGAAACAAATATCGTCGGGATATTAATTCTTGCGGCCGCCATTAAAAGCCCCGGAACATTTTTGTCGCAGTTCGGTATCATGACCAGAGCGTCAAATTGATGTGCAAGTGCCATGCACTCTGTGCTGTCTGCTATTAAATCTCTCGTTACAAGAGAATATTTCATCCCCTCGTGTCCCATGGCGATACCATCGCAAACTGCAATTGCAGGAAACACTACCGGAGTACCGCCTTCCATGATAACGCCGGCTTTTACAGCTTCTGTAATTTTGTCAAGATGCATATGACCGGGAACGATTTCGTTATAAGAGCTGACTATACCCACCAAGGGACGTTCAAGTTCTTCTTTCGTGTAGCCGAGTGCATAAAACAGGCTTCTGTGAGGAGCCTGCTGCATACCTTTTTTGACATTGTCGCTTTTCATATTATCCTCCAGTATAGATATGTGTTAAATTTTATCTACGGGTTTCAGAGCAGAGGGATTTAGCAAATGCTTTTGGCTATGGCGTAAGATTTACCGCCCACAAATACAAAAACCGTACTTCGTGCGGAAGGGAGAGTAACCGCACGAAGTACAGAGTCCGCCGCTGCGGAAAAACTGCCTCCTGCAGCAGCGGACGTAAAAGGCAGTTTTATTTTTTAAGCCAGCTCATCATGTTGCGGAGCTCTTTTCCCACTTTCTCCAGAGGATGTTCGCTCTCCAGCCTGCGGGTGGCAAGGAATTTTGCCTGTTTTCCGGCGTTGAATTCCTGAATAAACTCGCTTGCAAAAGTACCGTCCTGAATTTCATGCAGCACTTTTTTCATTTCCTTGCGGGTTTCTTCCGTAATAAGCCTCTTACCGGTACGGTAATCTCCATACTCTGCGGTATTGGAAACGCTGTATCGCATCATGGCAAATCCGCCGCTGTTTATAAGATCCACAATAAGCTTCATTTCGTGTATGCACTCGAAGTATGCCATTTCAGGCTCATATCCCGCCTCTACGAGAGTATCGAAACCCGCTTTCATAAGTTCGGTAACTCCGCCGCACAGAACACACTGTTCGCCGAAAAGGTCGGTTTCGGTTTCTTCGCGGAAGCTGGTTTCAAGTATTCCTGCACGGCCTGCGCCTATACCGGAAGCATAAGCAAGGGCGTAATCCTTGGCTTTGCCGGTGTAATCCTGATGAACCGCGATAAGGCTGGGTACGCCTTTCCCTTCCTGATACTGGCTGCGGACGGTATGACCGGGGCCTTTTGGAGCAACCATGGCAACGTCTACGTTTGCAGGAGGGACGATTTGGTTGAAATGTATATTAAAACCGTGGGCAAACATCAGCATATTGCCTTCAGAAAGATTGGGGGCGATTTCGTTGTAATAGATTTCCGGAGCTTTTTCATCGGGAACAAGCATCATAACCATATCGGCCGCCTTTGCCGCGGAGGGAACGTCCATTACGGTCAGACCCGCTTCTTCTGCCTTTGCCCAACTTGCGGAATCCTTTCTAAGACCTACAATAACTTTAACACCGGAGTCCTTGAGATTCTGGGCGTGGGCATGCCCTTGGCTTCCGTATCCTATAATTGCAACAGTACGGTTTTTGAGAAGCTCCAGATTGCAGTCTTTGTCGTAGTATTTGTTAATCATTTTCTGTCATTCTCCTTTGAATTTTTTGTTATGGTTATGACTAATAGTCATTTTATCAGCATTTATGGCTTTCCTTGTTTTCGCAGACCATAATCTTGTTGCCCCTGTCTATGGCAGTCACTCCCGTGCGGCACAGTTCAAGTATCCGGTATTTTGCTATAACGTCCAAAAATCCGTTTATTTTGCTCGGCTTGCCGGTCAGTTCACAGACAAGGCTGGATGGGGAAAAGTCTACTATGCTTGCCTTATAAATATCGCAGATTTCGCGTATTGCTCCTCGCTGATTTTCATCGGCGGCTACTTTGACAAGGAGCAGTTCACGCAGAATTGCCTCATTTTCGTCCTCAAGCTGGACGGCCTTGACTTCCACCAGTTTTTTGGTCTGCAGAATTATCTGTTCGATAATTCTGTCATCGCCCTGAGTGGTTATGGTTATTCTTGAAATGGTGGGGTCGTGCGTTTCAGAAACGGTAAGAGAATCGATATTATATCCCCGTCTTCCGAAAAGCATTGCAACGCGCGACAGGACGTTAGCGTTATTTTCAACGAGCAGTGCTATGATAGCTTTTTTCCCGTTCATTTTTCCGCCTCCCTCTACTCCATGATTGCGGACCGAACTGTTCCGCCACCGGGAATCATGGGAAGAACCCTTTCTTCCCTGTCTATGGGACATACTATCCACGCCGGACCGTCGCCGGACAGCGCTGCGTCCACTGCCTTTGCAAACTCTTCTTTGGTTTCGGCCCTATATCCTCTCAGACCGAATCCTTCCGCTACTTTTACATAGTCGGTTTTGCGCTCCGGCTGAGTTGCTATATAGTGCTTGTTATAGAAAATTGTCTGCCACTGGCGAACCATACCAAGAACCCTGTTATCGAAAATGACGGTAATAATCTTGAGATTGTTGGATACTGCAGTGCATGCTTCGTTCATGTTCATATGGAAGCTGCCATCACTTGTGATATGGAATACCGTAGCATCGGGCAGGGCAATTTTCGCTCCGATAGCCGCACCGTATCCAAACCCCATTGTTCCGAGCCCGCCGCTTGTTATAAATCCGCGAGGTCTTGTCTTTTTGCAGAATTGCGCCGCCCACATCTGATGCTGACCGACGTCTGTGGTGATTATAAAATTTTCGCCGCACTTTTCGCCGATAACTTCCATAATCTCCACGGGGCGGATACATTTTATATCC
>JAAYWX010000323.1 GCA_012516225.1 Clostridiales bacterium | reverse complement strand
ATGACGGCCGCGAGTTTATGGGATTTGTTGAGCCCGTGAATCCGGATTGCAGTGAGAATGAAATAAGAAGCAAGGCAGGAATTGTGGGACAGGAAAAGTTCAGGCTTATTTCCGAGCCGAAAGAAGCTTTTCCGTTCGGTAAAGATACCAGAATAGTCTGCGGAACATCGGAATACAAACTTTTAAGTATAAACGAAATTTATGATGGGGAAAAAGTGTCTCACAGAGAATGCATACTCTTAAAATCGGGCGAGGTGAAAAACGATGCTTGACATGGTTCTGGAAACTATCGTCGATTTTTTAAAACGGGAAAACATCAGCGCATTCAGGGAATTTCCTGAAAGAAAATCCAATATAAAAAGCGGAGTTTCAGTAAGCGTGGGAATTGAAAGCTGCAGATATCTCAGTTCGGGTATGGGCGAATATCTGGGGGTGCGGACACCATCCGGCGGAAAAGATGAAAAAGAGCTTTTTGGAAGACGGATGGAAATTGAGCTGGGACTTGAGATTTTTTCCCCGTTCGGCGGAGAATTCGGCGCCTCAGGCTGTGTTCGCTGCGCCGACAGCCTAAGAGAATGTTTCGGCCGGCTTCCGCCAAGCATAAGGGCATTGGAAATGGAATGCGGAGAGATAAGGGCAGACGAGAAAATGTCTGCATTCCGCTGTAAATGCAAACTGCGCTGCATGGCGTTTCTGATTGCCGAAAGAAGCGGCGACGACACGGAATTTTTGGATTTTGTATTGAAAGGAACTGTTGACAGTGGCAATTAATGAAAGACCTGGAGTGAACTCATCAATTGAGGTTTCAAGCTCTCTGAGCGGTTCAAAAAGCGGGAAAACAGTCGGTATAACTGCCGCTGCATCTTCCGGAAACAAAGGGGTATGCACCGAAATAGCATCTTACGGAGAAGCAGCTGCACTTTATGGAGCAGAATGCAATTTAACAAAGCTGATAAAAATTTTGTTACTGAACGGCGCGGCATCTGTTATTGCCATACCGGTTTCAGTTGCAACATCGCCTACACTTCAAGACTATTCGGCGGCGTTCAGCGCGCTTATGGAAAAAGAAAACGTATCAGTTATGCTATGTGACAGCAGGCTTCCTGAAGTTCATGCCGCAATGAAGTCCGCAATAGAACATGCTTCTGAAAACTGCAAGTATCGCATCGGAATTGCGGAAAGCACAGGTACGGTTGAAGAAGCTTGCTCTAAGGCTATGGCTCTTAATTATGAACGTATGGTTATGGTTTATCCGGCTGCTGATGAAAACGAGATACCTTGCGGCGCCGCTGCGGCGGCTCTCGCAGGAATTATTTCCGGAAGCAGCGATCCGGCTTTGCCGGTTAACGGTGCAAAGCTTGAAGGACTTGAGAACTTTACTGGTGTTTTTTCGGATTCGGATATAAACACTCTTGTCCAGTCTGGTGTTACGCCGATTGAGAGTACATACGGAAGTCCTGCCGTTGTACGGGGCGTTACCACCAGAACAAAAACTGCCGGAGTAACAGATTTGACATGGAGAGAGCTTACAACCGTGCTGATTATAGACGACGTTATACCGTCTATACGTTCAGCACTGCGCAGAAAATTTCCGAGAGTAAAAAATACGGTACAGACAAGAGGCGCAATACGTACGCAGGTTATTATTGAGCTTGAAAGAAAAATGAAACAGGAAATAATAGATTCTTACGCTTCGGTAACGGCAACTGCCGACGATGCCGATCCGACCTTATGTATTGTCGGATTTGAATTTACTGTTGCACATGGACTGAACAGAATAGTTCTTTCCGCCCACATCAGCGTTTAAGGAGGAAAAGTTATGGGAGTTATCGGATTTCCCACAAGCAGTGACATTTATATTGAGGCTGAAGGCAAAAAGCTTGCTGTGGTACAAAGCTATAAGGCAACCGCTATGCGATCGGAGCAGGTTGTCGAAGCTTTCGGAGAAAGTGAGCCTGTTGCAACTATTGCAAACCAGCTTACTTATAAGCTGGAACTTACAAGACTGTATGCAACTGACGAGGCCATCAGCGACGGAATAAATTTTCATGAGCTAAGCAACTTTTCCCTTGTAATTGTAAAACCGGACAGACGAGTTATTTACACAGGCTGCCAGTGGAGCAGAATTGAGGAAAGCGGAGAGCTTAGCCGAATGGTTGCCGAACATATCACCGTAATTTCAAGCCACAGAACGGAGATGGCAAGTTGACGGCTGAAGACCTCATATCCCAGCTTGAAAACGACTATATTCAACGTCTGAAATGGTTCGTTCTGAGGGAATTTAAAGTTTTGCCCTGTTCGGATGATGCAAAAAAACTCAGTGACGAAGATGTTATTATGTGCGGAGCGCATATGGTTCTTGACAGGCGGATGTGCTCCGATGTGTCCGAATGTGAAAGTTCGCAGAACGGCTCCTTTGATGAGGCGAGGTTCGCACGGCTTTCGGAGGGAAGGTTATGATGAAAACGGAAAATATGCGAAAAGAAGAACTTCAGGAAATGGCAAGGATAATTCTCTGCGAGATTTCTGGCAGCGCTAAACTGCGGGCACAGTTTCCGAGTTTCGGCGACAATGAAAAATCAAGACAGTATCAGCTTCTTGAAGCGCTTAGCTTTAACGACAAAATCGCGGCTATGGGCCGCACATTTGAAAGCAGTGATCATTGCGGGCTGAAAAGCCTTCAGTTAGAAAACGGCGATTTTTATCCGAGAAGGACACGGAGAGAATTCCTTGAACAAAGGATAGAAAGACGTACTAACAGAACAGGCTCTTTAGAGAACAGTGCTGTGAATGAAACAGATAAACGCAGCAAAATATTTTCAGAAACTATCCGAAGTGAGGACAGTTCTGTAAAAGGAAGATTGCCGGAAAAGCTGTCCGACGCTTTTCGCAGGGATGCAAGGCGGTATGACGGAGCTTTTGAAAGATACTGAAAAAGCAGACTTTGGGAGGACTTATGATACTTTCACCTATGAGATTCGGGGATTATATATGGCCGCACAACCCCCGAGTCTATGAAATTGAATATAGAAGATGTGTTGCATGCCATAAAGTGCCGTTCGGAACATATGTCCTTTCAAATATGGGCAGAGAGCAAAGAATACTGCGAGGAGAAGGGGAATTTGCAGGACCGAATGCATATGAAGAATTTAAAAAACTTGCAACTATTTTTTATCTCGATAAACCCAATATTCTTATCCACCCTGTATGGCAAAGTGCGCGTGCATGGTTTGTAGGCCTTAAACTGAAACAAGAACCGAGAAAGGACTACGTCAGCTACGAGTTTGAATTCTGGGAGTGCTTTGACGGATATGAGCTATCACTTCAGCCTGTTCTCTCGATTCAAGATTCACCAAAAGAAAACGGAGTGAATCAAAAACGGACTTATATCATAAAAAAAGGGGATACACTCTGGGGCGTGGCCAAAATGAACGGGCTTTCACTTTCTGAAATTTTGGCGCTGAACCCGCAAATACGCAACCCTAACATATGCCATCCGGGAGACACTATTTATCTTTCTTGAGTGAGGTGCGGATTGTATACTTACTTGACAGACTACAGAGGGACAAACTATAAGCTTCCTGTACTCCTTGAATGGAATTTTTCATACGGACGGGAACTTCCCTGCGATGCTTTCCATGTCAGTTTCGCCTTTGACAAAGCCATGCTACCGATTCTTTCAGATGCCGTACGTTTTAAGGCGGTATATGGAAACGAAACCGTTTTTTTAGGAGTAATAGACGATTTTGAAGTTTCAATTTCGGACAAAGGCAGCATTGTGGATATCTATGGAAGAGGACTTGCGGCGCTTCTTCTCGATAATGAAGCCGAGGCAGCACAGTATTTTGCTGCAAGTCTTGACATTGTTCTTGAAAAATATGTATATCCCTACGGAATTACGCAGATACGCAAAAATGTTGATCCTCCGTCCCAGCCGCTGGAGGTCGAAAGCGGGGCAAGTGTATGGAAAGTTCTTGAAGATTTTATGTGGTTCGGATGCAGGATAAAGCCGAGGTTTTCGAAAGACGGAGTTCTTATACTCGGAAAAGAACCGGGAAGGAAGTTTTCCATAAATTCCAGTACGGCAGTGTATGAGCAGACGCTTAAAAGGAAAAGATATGGGGTTTTTTCTGAAGTGCT